>JAEEHO010000319.1 GCA_016280845.1 Paludibacteraceae bacterium
CGAGGTTAAGGAGCAGGACGGCAAGGTTGGCGTTGACATGTGCGCGCAGACAAGCGATCCCAACGGCTTCGTCAAGGAGCTGCTCAACGCTTGGGGGGTACTCGACGCGGTAGCGGACGTAGACTTCAAGAAGAGCGACCTAATGGAGGAGGCAGAGCAGGGTGAGGTTGGCGACTCAAAACGAGTTAAAGATTCAAGCATGTCGATTGACGAGCTTGAAGATAAGCTGCACGAATTTAACCCCAACTTGTACATCAAGGGTAATGCTAAAACAGGTTACAGTATATTTTGCAACTGGAATTTAAGCACGGAAAGACGAGTTGTTGACAAGCTTGAAGATTACGGCTTTGTGGTTACGGAGATAGACGATATTAGAAGCGTTGTTTATTTTGATGAGGGAGATAAGGTTTCCGACAGCCGCAAGATCACAGACTCGACTTACGGTACAAGCTTCACGCTTACGAACCCCGTTAACGACTACAATGCGGCACTCGACTACCTGCAGGCGGACGATATGACGCAGTACCTTATTGACGACTTGGACTACTTGGGTTTGAGTCACCTTGAGGGAAAGATAAAGGAGATCAGATGGGTGCTTGAGGACGAGCAGAGCGGTTACATAGTCCTTTACACGACAGAGCCGCTTGCGGAGGAAGACCTTGACAAGATATCGGAGTGGATATCGGGACAGTGCAGTGACGGTCTTGGCGAGGGTTTTGAGCAGCAGCCGTTTGCGGAGGTACGCTACTACGACGAGGACGACTACAACAGCGAGGACGACTACAACAGCGAGTACGGTTACAACGACTACGACACCGACATGGCATCCTTTGACTGGGAGACGAACGACTACAAGCTTAAGCTGTACGACTCCGCACGCATAAAGGACGGCTGCGGTGAGGACGCGGAGTCGGTGGGCAAGGTTAACAACACGGACATCCTACGCGACAACAAAAACGGCGGCGTGTACGTTTGGGTTAACGGCAAAAAGAAGAAGTTCTCCACCAAGAAGGACGCTGAGGAGTACATAAAGAAAACCTTCAACGAGGACGGAACGCCTAAAAAGTAGACAATGCGAAACGAGAGCTTTGTTGGGGGGTACACTGCGGACGAGTTTGCCGAGCTGCTTTTAGAGCACTTCGACACCACCGCGGAGATGTACGATCTACTAACCGAGTTAGAGGAGCACTACGGCGGAGAGCTTGTAGAGGCTTCCTTTAACGCGGGGGAGGCGGTGGCAAACGGCAAGCTCCCAATAGTACGCGACCACGTTTACGCAGGCTACTACGGAGAGTACCACCACCTCGCCTTTAAGGACGAGAACGGTGAACGCTTTGTAGAGCGAGTTGCGTTTGAGTAAACACTTTCTTTTATTGTCATTTTTAATATTAGTTATTGAGAAGAGAACAGCCCACCGCTGAGATAGCAGAGGGCTGTTTTTTTTTGTTACCTTAGCGGCGCATAAACACAACGGCTATGACACGGTTACTTTTCAACACGACGGCGAACTCCGATATCACGGAGGAGTGCTTTGACAACTTTGTAAAGCCGCTCTTTGAGTCCCGTCCCGACACAAACACCACGGAGGAGGAGTGGCTATCCGACTTTCTAACGAACAACGGACTTTACGTCTGCGCAAAATGGGAGGCTAACTTTTTCAAGGAGCGCAGCGAGCTTTACAAGGCGCAGTCGGACGCTTTAGCCACCCGTGTCAAGGTTCTTCAAGCGGACTCGGAGTACTACAAGGGGGTGGCTTTTTACTGGAAGGAGCGAGCAACAATCGAGAAATAATCACAATTTATTTGTGGTTTACTTTCTCAATATTATATTTGCTAAAAAATAAAGCGGATATGAGAACGGACAGACACATAGACGGCATTATAAGCGTGGTTTTAAAGCCGCTCCACTACACCACCAACGACGAGGTTAAGCGTATGGGGAGAAGCAGACACCTGAGCGACAGTATGCGCAGTCTTTACAAGAACGAGGCGCGCAGACGCAAGCTTGTATGATACGGCTCGCACACAAGCCACACAAACGCCCCACGTTGCGCCAACCAACGCGACGTTGAGTGTTTGTTTGTCTTTCGTTAATAACCGCGACAGAACCAAAGAGAATAAATCATGGAGAACTTACTTGAGGTGCTTAACGATGTGCTCCTCACCAACGAGGTGGTGGACTTTAAAACTTTTGTCACCTCACCGAACTTCTGCAACAACCACGACCTCTACGACTATTGGATAGAGAAGGGGACGAGCATAGATCCGAAGACGTCGGAGATTATCCTTGACGGCTCAATTGGCGGTGGTAAGACAACCTTTAGCAACTACTACTTTGCGTACAGGGTGTACTGTCTTTTCAGTCAGGGCTCGCCGCAGACGCAGCTTGGACTTGCCCAAAATACGGAGATATACTGTCTGTACTTCTCGGTGTCCCTTGACATGGCGAAGAAGTCGGGCTTCCTACAACTTTACAACATATTCAACGAGTGCGCATGGTTCAACGAGAACTACCCTATCGACAAGGGGTTGAGGAGTTCGATATCCTTTCCGAACAAGTTCCACGTGGACTACGCGTCTACGGAGAGTCATCAGATAGGCTTGTCTGTGTGGGGTTTCATATTGGACGAGGCGAACTTTAGGTCAGGTGGTGTGGGCACGGGTGTGGCTGAGGAGTACCAAGAGGTCACGCAGCTTTACAATCAGCTGATGGATCGTTTGGTTTCTCGTTTTAGCAATCCCGACGGCTCGGTGAACGCTCTCGCCATACTGATATCGTCTGCGTCCTATCAATCATCATTCGTAGAGAAGAGAAAGCAGGTGGTAAAGGGGGACAGGTGGACTACGTGCATCACCTCCGTCAGCTACGAGGTTAAGCCTGAGCGGTACTCCAAGGAGACCTTTGAGGTGTTTATAGGCTCAGGCTCGGCAGAGCCGTGCATTATTGAGTCGGACGAGCAGAGGACGCAGCTTTTTGCGGCTATCGGTGTTCTCGGCACGGGTGAGGAGGAGAAGTTTATACGGCACGTGCCCATCAACCTTAAGAAAAACTTCAAGGACAACATAGCTTTAGCCTTGCAGAACCACTGCGGTGTGCCTACGATGATTGTAGGCTCGTTTATGTCAAACCTCAAGTATCTCTACGACAGTTACACGGAGGACATACCGACTATTTTCACAACGGAGAGCATTGAGGCTTCCAACGAGAATGACACGCAGATAATTGAGTATTTAATCCCCAACAACATACAGTTTGCGGAGCGACCGCACAGTTTGTATCTTGACATGAACCTAACGGGTGACCGTGGCAACCTTACGTGTTTCCGTTATGATGGCAAGAACGCCAAGAACCTCGACGTTCACACGAGGGTGTTCAGCATAAAGATTGTGCCGCCGCACTACCCTTACGCTACGAAGATAAGCAAGGTGCAGCAGTTTGTTTTTGACATCTCGCAGTTTGTGAACTTGGTGTCGTTTGCGTCCGATCAGTATCAGTCGGAGCAGCTGCGGCAGGAGGTGACCACTGAGCTTGGGCTTGAGAACATACGGATATCGCTTGACTCCACAGACAAGCCGTACATGCATTGGCAGCGCGGCTTGGTTGAGGGGCGGATAAGGCAGTCGAAGGACACGCTGCTTGAGACGGAGGTGCAGGAGGCGGTGCACGACTACAAGAGGCATAGGGTGATAAAGGCTAAAGGCTCGTCGGACGACAACCTGCAAGGCAACGTTGGCGCGTTTTTCTTGAGCGACACGTACGGTAAGACGGGTGGTTCGATAGCAGACTTGTACTCGGAGAAGATCAACCTTATCGGCGGTAAGGCTATCGATAGGGTTTTGAGCGAGCTTGGGTACAGTAAGGCTTAAACAAAGTATATATTACAGTAATGGATTGTTTAATTAAAAAATAACACAAACATGGCAAAGTACACATTGGATGAGTTAAAGAGCTTAAAGAAGGCGGAGATAGTAGACCTTCTTAAGAAAGAGGGAATAGAGTTTGATCCGTCGCAGACTGCTGTTGCGCTGCGCAATCTTCTGTTAGACGCAGAGGATGCAGTACCCGCAGAGGCTGAGCTTGACCTGTCGGGGTTAGCACCCGCAGAGGAGGCTGCAAAGGAAGAGCCGCAGGCTGAGGTCGCTCCTTTAGAGAAGCCTGAGATTGAGGATGCTAAGGCTGCGAAGGCTGCCGCTGAGGAGAAGGCTATCAAGGCTGCTGCAGACCGCGCTTTTGAGGCTGAGCTTGCCAAGCGCATGGGGCGGTTTGGAAAGGTGCGCGCCACAAGCTTTGACTTGGAGCTTGCCCGCAGACGCGGCAAGAACACAAAGGCTACCTTTGAGGAGGAGCTTCGCGCCCGCAGACTGCGTTTCAACAAGAAGTAATATTGACGGCAGATGGTAAACGTTGAGGGTTTCTTTAGTGCGATAAAGTCTGCGCTTGGCATTCCGCTTGGTATGTCGTGGAGGAAGGGCTACGGTCTTGATCCTGATTCGACGACGGTGTCCTCTTCGGATATATCGGAGAATCCTTACGCGCAGGCTATATGCGACATAACGGCGGACGACGTGTGCCGTGGTGAGGAGCCTGTGTCGTACAACTACGAGCTGCCAACGGACGTGGAGGACTTGCCTGACGACGTTTTTGAGGTGCTTGAGTCGTTCAAGGAGGAGCTGAACTCGATTGTAAAGTGGGTAAGCAAGGACTTGCAGTACCGTGGGGTGTCGGTTTTCAACGCCACCTTTGACAAGGAGACAAACAAGGTCTATCTGCTTCCCAACCTGAAGGAGCTTAAGTTTTACCTAACAAAGGACAAGAAGATTGTTGCGTACGACTACAAGGACGTGACAAAGGAGAACGTAGAGGACGTCATTATCTTTATAAACTACGAGAAGGACTCCTTGGTGGAGATAGACAGGTTCAACAAGAATATAGACGAGTCGTTAGCCTTTGAGGTGCGTCCCTCTCCCATGCAGTTCAAGAACGCGCAGTCGACGCTTGACGCGCTGAACCTGTTGGAGAACGCGATGAAGCGTTACAGGGCGCAGCTAAGCCGTCTGTTCCGTTACGCTACGGTGGACGTTGGTTTGTCAAGCGGTGACGTGCAGAAGGACGTTGTGGAGGCTATATCGGCGGCGTTGAACGCTGACTCGATGAACCTCACATCGACCACCAACGAGGAGTACAACGACAACATCCCAATCATACCTACCCGTAACGGAAAGGGTGAGCCTACGGTGCATATTGAAACGCCGCAGGGTGAGATCAAGGAGATGGCGGACGTTAAGTACTACCTTGACAAGCTGAACCTGCTTACGAGGTTCCCCGCTACGTACATGGACTTTTCGGAGGCGTTGGACGGTACGGCTGCGAGTCTGATACGGTCAGACCTGCGGTACGCCAAGCTGTGCAACTCGATTAGGACGCTTATAGAGAGGACAATTAACACCTTTATAGCGCAGACGAAGTCGCTTAGCAACTACAAGGTTGTGTTCAGTCTGATTCAGCTGCCTACGAGCGAGGACGACGACGTGCTGCAGGCTATGGGCAACTACACCACGCTTGCGACGGATCTTGAGGAGTTTGTTATGGGCTCTGATCCTGAGGAGGCGATATCGATCAAGGTGCATAGGCTTAAGATGATTCAAGACCTGTTTAACGCGTCAGTGAAGTCGCCTGTGCTGCAGGAGTGGTTCAACAACTACCTCGACTACCTTGAGGAGCTTAGAGAGGCGCGTGAGAAGAACGAGAGCTTGGACGAGATGGAGGCTGAAGGCGGAGACGAGGGTGACTTTGGAGACTTCGGTGGAGAAGACGAGGGCGGCTTTGGTGACTTGGGCGGTGGCGGAGACATGGATCTTGACATCGGCGGCGGTGACGAGGGCGGCTTAGATATTGGCGGCGGAGAGGACGAAGGCGGCGGCGGCGGTGAGATAGAAACCATTACACCGCAGACGGAGTAGAGGATTTAAAGTATTACTAATATGAATAAAAGGGATTATCTTGAAGACTTGATTGTTGAGTTTGGAGTGGAGTACGCCGACTCAAAGATGCCTGACATGTCGCTTAACTATATAGACGATGGGGGGCTTGAGCAGTTTTTGGTACGTATAGCGGACGAGTGGTCGGGTGTTAGCAGCGATATAATGACGGCGTTTGATATTGGAAGGACTTCGCACAAGTGGAGTTCGATCAATTCGCAAAATGCCGAGTTTGACAAAACCGACAAGTACTTCGCTATAGACGGTGACGGAAGCTTGGTTTCAATAGCAGAGGTTGACTTGGGGGCGTTTTTGCTTCACAACATAGACGCGGACAAGTTTATAGAGTGGTGCGATCAAAAGGGGTACACCGACTACGTAGCAAGCGGTGATTATTATTGATTTATAGTAAAAGATATATATTACTGTAAGTGGTTTTCACTATAATCAGTTGTTTGTTGTTGTTTGGGTGGGGGCGGATATATGTCCGCCCTTGCTTTTAAAGACAGCGGCAGGCGGCTAAAAACAATAAAAGGACAACAAACATGGATTTGACGAACATTGCAAGGGTTATGCGGGGGGAGTTTGGAGAGCCGCCCCGTCCTCAGGTTGAGGAGGCAGACGTGGTTGCGAAGGAGACTCCGAGGAGCTGCGTTTTGTTTGAGTCGATAAGGACAGCCGCCGCCGAGCGTGGGGTTGCGGACGACGACACGTATTTCAGGCTGTACATAGACAGCAAGCTTGAGTCTTTGGGCGACAGCTCGCGCGTAAGCGACTATGTTGACAGGAAGCTTGCGGAGTACGGTGTGCGTGACTTTAACGCGGACACGGGGGTTGTAAAGGCTAAGGAGGACACCAAGCCTGTGGTGAAGGAGATAGAGGACGCGCTGCTGAAGTCGGTAGACAAAGCCTTCGCGGACGTAAAGCAGATAGAGAGCGCGTTGTCGCTGACGGGGGTTAAGTCCGTTGTAGACACTCACGTTATAGGGAAGACGGAGTGCGTACGGGTTAAGGTTGCCGACGGTGCGGACAAGGTGAAGACCGCGATGGAGAGTCTTGGGTTTAAGTACAAATCCAAGTACAAGGACTGCTACCATTTTGTATATTAGAGAGAGTAAGCGGAGTGTTGTATGTATAAGCTCAGGTTAGGCGGTTTTGGGTACAGGAAGCTTTTGAGTGAGAAGCAGTTTCTGCAGGTGCAGAGGCGTGCCCGAGAGTTGATGAAGTACGGTACGAACCTTGAGTCGATCTATGTCAAGGAGCAGACGATCATGTACAAGACGCGGTCGAGCGAGTATGACAACAACAGCTACGTGTACACGCAGAGGGTTTATATTGAGGACGCGTCGTTTGAGAACATTATAAACGCGAGGAACTATAAGGACATAGAGAAGATAATGCTCAACGGTGGGCTAAAGGTGCACTGCAACTGTCTTGCCAAGGGGACGCAAATCTTAACCAAGGACGGCTATAAGGCTATCGAGGACGTTGTACCAAACGTTGACTACGTGCTCTCCTCGGACGAGAAGTGGCATATAGTGGCTGAGGTTAAGCAGTCGGAGCTGAAGGACAATTGGAAGAGGGTTTTTATTCAGTACAGGAACGAGCCTTTGGTTATTACCACCGACCACAAGATTATGTGGGAGGACGGGGAGATGCGAACTCTTAAGGAGTACAAGGATGGCGACCATGTTCAAGGGGTGCTGTGTCCGCTTAAGGTGGAGCGTATAGAGGACGCTGAGCCGCAGGTGGGGTACGACGTCTGCTTGTTTGACGAGCCGCACAACTACGTGGCGAATGGGGTTATTGTATCAAACTGTCCTGCGTTCCACTATTACGGCTATAAGTACAAGGCTTGGAAACTTGGATATGGACTTGAAAAGGAATTGCGCCGACCTGTGATAAGGAACCCGCACGGCAGGGGTTACGTGTGCAAGCACTTGTATTTTGTGCTGCAGACGTTTCCGTTTTACGCGAAGACGCTTGCGAGCAAGTTTGGTAAGTATTGGGAGGATCAGCTCAAAAAGCGGTAGGTGGTATTTATATATTATGGTGTAATACAACTTAATAAAAAAATATAGATATGCGAGGAATTAACGACAGCGAGGAGCGCAGACCTATTTGGATGCGTGTTGGTGTCAGCTTGGACTGCACGGCTGAGGAGGCTGAGGTTATAATGAGCGGTGAGGGCGCTGACCTGATAAGCGAGATGATATACGAGGGGCGTTTCAGTCTTGACGGTGACGCGTACGTGCCTGACTCGGTTGTAGAGGAGTACGACGCTGAGTACGGCACTAACTACGGTGCGTACGGTGCGGATGAGATTGCGTACTCGTTATAGGGTGTAAAAAAGTTATTAACGCCTTATTGATATTATATATTACAGTTATATAAGTTGAGATTGTATGGATAAGATTCAGACAATACGGCGTGGTAAGATGAAGATTTGCGACAGCGTGAAGCTTGACAACGGCACTACGATTCCCACTTTGATGGGGCAGTGCTCGGAGGTTGACGTTATGTCGCAGAACGGTTATTACTACAAGAGGGATTTTTGGCGTAATATACTGAGTCAGCAGTACGTGGTTGACGCGATTAAGAATCGGGACATGCTTGGCATGGTTGAGCATCCGACGGATGATGAGGACTACTTGAAGACTCCTTATGATCGTGCGAGTCACGTTATATTGAAGGCTTGGGTTGAGGACGACGGGAATCCTTGGGCTCAGTTTGGCTTGCTCAACAACGAGCAGGGCAACAACATAAAGGCTCTAATTGAGGTCGGGCATCGTACGGGCGTGTCGAGTCGTGGTCTTGGTGAGATGGCTACGGACGACAAGGGGCAGTACGTCACCGATGACAACTATATGTTCATCACATGGGACATCGTGAGGTCGCCAAACTTCGCTGACCTAAAACTTGACAAGGTTACGGACTCCTTAAGAAAGTCACCAATCTTCAAGGAGCTTGTGCAGATGAACCAATTACGGGATTCTGCAGACGAACACTACTCGGGTTCAAGTCTTGCGAGGAGTATGCAGACAGCGATAGATGCTTTGAAGGATATTGAGCGTGTTTTACTTAGTAAGGAATTTAAACTTTAGAAAAAAATGAGTGAATTGATGACATTAGGCTCATGCTTGTCGACTCAGCAGAAGAATTGGAACGACAGCATTAGCGCGGCTCACCGCGTAGCTGACAGCTACATGAAGTGCGCCGAGATGGACGAGACTTCTAACGACGTGCGCACCCTTGGGTTCACCGCACAATTGTTGAACAACTTTGCCGCAAAGCACGGCTCTTTTGACAAGGCTTACAACGCTTTCGGTCGCGTAAGCGATAGCGCGGCTATCACGAATCCTTTTGATTCTCAAGGACATGTGTCAAATTTTGGTCCTTGGATCATGGACGTTTTCCCATTGATTACCGCGTGGTATCCAGAATTCCCGTTGAAGGACTTGGTGAGCGTGCAGGAGATGGAGAAGCCGCTTGCTTGGATGTTCTTCTCGACTTTGAAGACAGGCACAAACAAGGCTGACACCACTATTGGTGAGGTTGTTGAGACTGCCACAGGCATGCGTACCTTGAAGGCACGCTACGTAACAGGCGAGATTTTTGGTGAGGCTATCACTGCCGCTGACGTGCGCTTTGACTCTACCGAGAAGGTTTCGCAGGTTATGCTTGCCTACGCTCCTATCAACTTGGCTGACGACTACAAGGAGAAGCTGCTGCTTAGCATCACCGTTGGTGGCACGGCAACAGAGTACTTCTACCACAGCGACAGCCAAGGCGTGATCACCTTCGCTTACGACAACGCGGGTACGGAGACTGTTAAGGACGGCTTGAGCCTTGAGATCGAGACAGGCTTGCTGACATACGCTGAGGCTAACGACGCTACAGCAACCACAATCCAAAGCATCGACGCCAACTACGTGTGGGATTTGGACTACGCTACCACAGACAACATTCCTCGCGTTAAGGAGGACGTTGAAAAGGTAGAGATGGTTGCCAAACCGCGTGCCTTGATGCTTGAGTGGACGCTGTTTGCTGAGTACCTGAAAAAGACTCAGTTCGGTCAGGACATTCAGCAAGACAACCTGCGCCGCTGCTTGGATCTGATGTACCAATATCAGGTCAAGTACATCTTAGATGACATGTACACCCACGCTAAGGGCAACAGTGGAGCGGTTACCAACATCAACATCCCGTCGAGCTCGACTTACAGCACTGACGTTAAGGTACAGCAGGTGCTTGAGCAGCTGAACGCCGTAGCAAACGAGATCGAGATCCAAAGCGGTCGCATGAGCGGCAACCGTATTGTGATAGGTCGCGGCTTCAAAGCCTTCTTGGAGTCTTTGCCGACAACCTACTACAAGGCAACCGCCGACAACTCGAAAGCCTTCAGCTCACCGCGTGAGATTGGCGAGTTTGGTGGATTCAAGGTTTACTACAACCCGTTCTTCACCAACACATGGGAAGGCTTCATGACCTACCGCGGCAGCGAGTTCTACGACGCGGCTTACTACATGGGCATGTACATGCCGCTGACAACCACCGACACCGTAACACTTGGTGTTACTGCTAAGCAGTCGTTCGTCAGCATGGAGGCTTACAAATATCACAAACCAAATTGTGTATTCAAGCTGAAGTTCCAAGCTGCCTAAAAACAGCCGAAGAGCATAAAAGAAAAGCACCTGCGATTGTAGGTGCTTTTTTTGTTGTTTTTAGTTGGATGTAACAACCCTTTTATTATTTTTGTGTCCGCAATAAAAAGCGGAGGGAGTTATGAAATTAAAGGAGCTTTTTGGAAAGAGGAGGCTGCAGCCTATATATGATATGGCTGTGGAGCAGGACTACTTTGACGACAAGTGCTTCTCGTTGTCGCCGCAGGTGTACACCAACATGGCGAAGATATGCTTGTACAACGACTACGGGCTGCAGAAGCATTGGGTTAAGGAGATGGTGGCAGCGTTAACTCCTGTAATGCAAGCAAAGATAAAGACCGACAAGAGCAAGTCACAGTACAAGAAGAGGGAGGTTTTTGTTAAGGCGTTCATAACGAGCTACCTTGGCGTGGGGTACGAGGAGTACGACTACCCTACCATGAAGAACTTCTTTGTGGCTGCGATAACCGACGAGGGCGACAAAATAGGTCACTTCGATATAGAGGGCACGGTTAACGTGTGCAAGGAGTGTTTTGTAAAGTACTTAGACAAGCTTAAAAAGATAGACTTTGACAACTACTACACGGAGTTGTGGCAGTACGGGTTGGAGTTTGTAAACGACGTTAGACAAGCAAAAGGACTTATTAGGTATGCTTGAGGACTTGTACAAAGATAGGTTAGAGCCGATGGTGGAGGGGTTAAGCCGTCCCAACTGGGACATCTTGGCTGACTTGAACACCACGGGGGTTGTATTTGAGTCGGCGTTGGACGCGCGTAAAGGCTTCGTGTGGCGTATAAAGGAGGAGGTTGGGGGAGAGCTTGCTTTCGACATGGTGCGCGACAAAATGCAGTACAAACGGTACACAAACGTAGACAAGTACGGGTTGCTTGGGCTGAGTCAGATAAACGTAAGCGATAGACGGGTTGTGTTGACTGAGGGGGTGAGCGACTACTTTACTGCGAAGCGGTTGTGTCCTGACGAGAACGTGCTTGGGGTGACGACGCTTGGGGGTTCAAGGGTTGCGAAGGCGGTGCTTGTTAACCTGTTTGACGAGTTTACTATATGCTCTGACAACGACGCGTTGGCGGCGAGGAACACGGGAATGGCGAACTCGGATAGGTTTAGGGCGTTTTTGGAGTCGTACGGTAAGAGGGTAAGGGTGTTTGTGCCTGCGGACGGGTACAAGGATATATCGGACAACTATATAGGGTTAATGCGAAATGGCAGAGGTGGCTAAAAAGAAGAAGGCTGTTAAGAAAAAGAAGGCGGCTAAAAACAGGAGTGTAGCGGTGCGCGGTAAGTCGGCTGCGCGAGTTAAGGAGTTAAGACGGGTGGCTGAGCTTGCGGCGGAGATTGGACTCAAGTCGGTGACGATAGAGTCGAAGATAGGCGGCGGCAAGTCCAAGACGGAGAAGCATATAGGGCGACCGTACAAGGGTGAGGAGCGGCAGGTTGATGAGAAGACGTTGTCCGCTGCGGACAGTGCGATTGTGGACGAGCACAAGCGGTTGTACGAGATGTTAGCCAACTGCGCGGACGTGGACGAGTTTAATCGGTTGTACAAGCGGTACGCGGAGCTTGACGGCAAGGTTGCGAGAATAACAAACAGGGACGCGAACGCTCTTGAGAGGTGTATGTACGAAAATAGTTATAGTATAGTTAAGTAGGAGGTTATTATGATAGGCAGATTAGAGGACGCGGCAAGGGTGCGCGTCGGGTACTTTGTGGAGAGTGGTTTTGACGGAAGCGTTACGCACTTTTCCACGCTTGACGGAGTCAGGGAGTTTGTGCGAGAGACGGGGGAGCGGTGCTTTTACGCGTACGACTTGGACGACGATGAGAATATAATAAAGATAAAGGCTATCTACATGGATAGGTACAGGGAGCGTGATATAGTGGACAGGCTGCTTGCCAACAAGGGTGGCGGTCAGTTTGTACAGACGTTTTAGGGTGGTCTTGGTACAAAGTAAGAGAAAAATATTATTTTTGTTTTTTTAATAATTTAAAACACTAAGAGTATGAAAAAGAGACTAAGTGAGTTAAAGGAGCAGTCGGCTAAGCTAACCTCCTTTTCGGTTGAGGACAGGCTGTGCGAGGTAAAGGCGGCTAACGGCAACTTCCCCGCTTTTAAGGAGGCGGAGACTGTGATTGACGATTTGCTTAAGCGTGAGGTTTCCGTGTTGGAGGCGAAGTACGCTATTAACCAAATCATCGAGACGCAGTACGATGAGGCGTTTTACGAGGGGGTTTTGCTTAGCGCCAAGTGAGTATGGGCAAGTCCTACAACTGCGGCTTCCGCGACAAGCGGTACTTCGACAACAAAAAGAAGGGCTCTAAAAAGGGTGGTCGGAACGATAAGGGAAACAGCAACAACAACGGTTTAAAAAATAATCATTTAAAAGATCAGTATTTATGAGTGCAACAACAGCAACGGTTTCGGTAGAGACCAAGGAGTTACTGCGGGTTTTGAACCTTGCGGGCAAGTGTATCAGCAGCAAGCCGTCTATGCCTATTTTGGGGGACGTGCTGCTTGCGTGCAACGAGGGGAAGTTTTTGCTAAGCGCATCAAACGCGGAGTTGTGGATTGACGTGCCTGCGGATATGCGGCTTGACGACGGTGAGCTTGTCAGCGTGTGCGTCAACTACGCGATGCTTAGGAACGCGGTGGCGACGCTGCCGTTGGACACCACGCTTAAGATGGTGTTTAACGAGGGGCGGCTTAAGGTGGACTACGGCAAGGGTAAGTTCTCCGTAACGACGGACGACTCGGCGGACTATCCTATTCCGAGCTTTAGAGCCGAGTCGGAAAGCGCGGAGAAAGCCTATGTGTGCCGCTTTAAGACGAGCGACGGATGGTTAATCAACAACATGCGACTTGCGCGGACGTGCGCGGCGGTTGAAAACATTCGTCCGACTTTGAACGCGGTGTGCGTGGACGTGTTCAAGGACAAGGTTAACGTGGCGAGCACGGACGCGATGGTGATGTACTACAACAGCAGGGAGCTGTCGGCGGACAGCTTGGCGGTTGCGGACTTTGAGGAGAAAGCGCAGATGATCATCTCGCTTGCCGCGGTGGACGCTTTGACGGCATGCTTTGGCAGCGAGGAGCTCAGCGTTGCGACGGACGGTGCGCACATATCCGTAAGCGGTGAGTCGGGTGTTAAGCTTGTGGCTCGGCTTGTGGACGGTAACTACATTCCGTACGAGCAGATTATCTTCTCGCAGGCGGACAGCGCGTTTGTAAAGGTTGCCGCGGAGGACATGCTTGGGGCGCTTAAGCGGTGCGGCGTGTTTGCGAGCGAGGTGAGCCACATGGCGATTTTGACGGCGGACGCGGAGAAGATAAGAGTCACCGTCGACAACCTTGACTTTGCGACAAACTGCAACGAGGAGGTAACCCGTCTTGAGGGCAGCACCTTTGACAGCGAGATCAAGATAGGCTTTAACTTGGTTAAGCTCAGCTCGCAGCTTGGGGCGATATCCGCCCGCACCGTGTTTTTGTACTTGTCGGACGAGAAAAAGCCGATTATTGTCAAGGAGGATAATGAGGCTTCTAGGCTCGTTCTTCTCACAATGCCAATGTCTATTTAACTCAAACCGAGATAGAGCCTTGTTGGGGCTAAAACAAGCCTCAGCGAGGCTCTTTAAAATAAAACACAGGTATGGCTGTAAGCGAAGTATATAATTGTGACTGTTTAAAATACATGAAGGATCTGCCTGACAAGTTTTTCGATCTTGCCTTGGCAGATCCTCCATAAAGAACCGTACGGAATATTCAGCGACAAAAAGCGCAATATAAGCAGCAACGTCGGCAAGCTGAGCAACCGCGCGATGTTTCAGGACGCGGAGAAGATAAACAAGTGGGACGTAGTACCCGAGCAGATTTTCTTTGACGAGCTAAAAAGGGTTTCTAAAAACCAAGTTATATGGGGTGGGAACTACTTTCCGTTGCCGCCTACGAGGTGCATGGTCGCTTGGGACAAGTGTCAGCAGTGGGAGACGTTCAGTCAGATTGAGCTTGCGTGGACTTCCTTTGACTACCCCGCGAAGCTTTTCAAGTACGACAACAGAACGACGGATAAGCTGCATCCTTGTTTGCCAGCGGGCGAAAAAGTTTTTATAAATGACTCATGGGTAAATATAGAAGATGTAAAGATTGGTGACAAAAGTGCGTACGGGGTTGTGGTTGACACATCAAGTCATTATGCAGATAAGCTCGTAGAAATCGCAACGGCAAACGGTAAAACCATCGCAACTTGGAATCACCCGTTTTTGATTCTAAGGAACGGGTGCATAGCATGGTGTAACGCAGATCAAATAACTTCAAACGATTTTATATTATGGCGAATCATCGAAAAGAAAATCCCAAACGAACCAAAGAGGGGTATTTGCGACTTAGAAGAACGGAATGTGGTAGAAAACAAAAACTACACCACGTTTTTGTTTGGGAACAGCATTACGGAAAAGTTCCTGATGGCTATCAAATACATCATAAAGACTTTAACAAAGAAAACGATTCGATTGAAAACCTACAGTTTGTCACGCCCCTTGAACACAAAAGGTTACACGAAGGTTGCAAGTTTGAGAACGGTGTTTGGTATAAGCCATGTAAAGTATGTGGAGAGTTTAAGCCGTGCACAGAGGAGTTTTGGTATTTTAACAAAGGATACATTTTTGGAAAAACTTGCAAAACATGTTATGTTAAGAAGGTCGTCCGAGATCGTCAACTGCGAGTTGCACAAGGTTATAAGCGTAAATACTATTCTAAGAAAAACGAAAGTTTACAACCTAACCATAGCTAACGTGCCTGTGTTTGATACTCAAGTTGGTGTTTCACACAACACGCAAAAGCCTGTAGCGTTGTACGTGTGGTGCTTGAAGACGTTTGCCAAGGAGGGGGACAAGATCTTCGATCCTATGATGGGCAGTCAGTCTTCAAGGATAGCCGCGTACAAGATGGGGTTTGACTACGTAGGGTGCGAGATAGACGGTGACTACTTTGAGCGGGGCTGCAAGCGGTTTGAAAGGGAGTGCCACGGGGTTGTGGAGCAGTCCGACGGCAGCACGGTGCAGCAGCTGAATCTTTTTTAAGCAAGCAAGCAAACACCAATCTACAGGTAAGGTAGATTGGTGTTTTTGTTTCGGGTTTTGATATATATTTGTAAAGTACTTTTAGGTTGTTTTTTCGTGTTACACAAAAACTAAGCTTTATGGTAACGTCTATTGATTTACAAACGAAGTGGTTTGAGGTTTTGATTGCCTTTTTGCAGGAGTCAAGCGAGTACACGGAGAAGCAGATTATAGAGTCCAAGATTCCTGACTGCATGGTGATGCGGTGTGGTTTGGTGGGCGTGCTGCAGCATTTTGGCTTATGCGACTCGCGCATTTGTCGTATAAGCGGGATGACGAGTGGACAGGTCTACCGCGCCAAGCAGCGCATCTTCACCTTTGAGCGTGAGGGCAACATCTCCTTCAAGCGGCTAATGGAGATCCTTAAAAAGCTCGTGCAGAAGAAGATTAAGGAGCAGGAGGTTGAGTGGGAGGAGATGATGCAGATGTTTGACAAGGAGCTCGGTCTTATATAGGGCTGACGGACTTTGTAGTTAACCAACGGACGGTGCATACGGTTATGCGCCGTTTTTCTTTTCGATTCTTACCGCGTACGACACGCGCATTCGCACTCCCTTTAAACGTCGCATAGTTACTCTCTTTGGCACTTGGATAACCGTTGCCGCGTTGTTGAACCCGACGTACCTTGGCGGTGTCAAAAGGGGGACACAAATGCGCATTGAATTACCTTTAAGACGAGAGAGAAAAAAAACGAAAAAACAATTTAAAAGTACAAAAACATGGAGAATGGAAACGGATGGTTGTCGCCTTATGAGAGCGCAACCTTAATGCAGAGAGAGGCTCGCAGACCTAACGGCACAGGGGTTACGGGCGTCGTATTGGGTAGCGCCGCTTTGCTTACGGGCATAGGCGCGTGGATTTTTGGTGGCTGCTTTGCGAGCGGCAAGGCTAAGGCTAACACCGAGCTGATTAAGATGAACGCTGAGCATCAAAACGAGATGTTCCGTCTGCTTGGCTCGTCTATTGTTAACGAGCGCAACGAGCGTATGCGTCAGCTGCCTACGCTGCAGAGCTACATTGACGTGCAGACGAACCCGACGCAGCAGGGTACGGCTGCGTCTACCGCCTTGTCGGACGCTATTGCGATGGCGCAGGCTATCAACAACAACGGCGGCATAAACGACGCGGTTCAGCAGAGTTCTTACTTGAGAGTGCAACCGATATCTGTAAAAGATTGCGGCTGCGGCTGTGGTGGTAACTAAAATGGCTTTGTGTGGGGCTAAACAAGCCTCACACGCCTTTTAAACGTTTAGTCTTTAAGAGTATGTTTAACAGAGGGTTTTCTTTTGACACGGGCAAGCTTGTGCCGACCTCCAAGATAGCGTTGAAGCTGTCGTGTTTGAACGCGTGCGACAACGATATTGAGAAGGCGGACAGGTTGTACGAGTATATGACGAGGGACTTGAAGGACTTGCCTGACAGCGAGCCTACGATGCCGAGCGGTATACAGCGGTTCAAGATGGGCGCGGACGACATCATAGGGTGGGTGTCCGAGCACAAGGACTTGATACAGCAGGGGATAGGCTTGATTCAAGGGTTAAGGAAACCCGCCTCGGCAGCGGTCGGGGTAGCCGACGTGCCGCCGATACCAAAAATTTAGTGAAGTATGAAACCAGCAATGATTACTTTTTACGTCTACGCGGAGGACAACAGCGAGGCGGAGCGGCTGCAAA
>JAEEHO010000320.1 GCA_016280845.1 Paludibacteraceae bacterium
AACACTTTGCTTAAATTATTTTAATAAAAAAGCAGGACTTTCACCTGCATTGCATTCTTTGTAGTGTTTCAGTTTTTTTTATTCCGAGCAGAGGGTTGAAACCCACACCTTTGAGTAAGGCTTGTCCGACATGCTTGCCGCTTTAAACGACCTCTGCTGCTACGTCTAACCGTTGTACTATTCACCAAGACTTACCGCCGTACTTGCTCTGCTTAGGGTTCTCGATCCTTTCAGTATACGATCCTGCTTGGTTACGTAGGTGGTTTCGTCTACCCCTTGTTACTTACCGCTAACAACACGTTATGGTTGTTTGATTTCACAATCACTTTTCCCTTTTATGAGTATTCCGACATCTTCACAATTCTTCTTTGTGCAACCTTCGGAACTACCATAACATATCTCTGGAGTGTTGTAAAGATTATCACCAACGAATACCGTTGCATCTTGATTGTAATCTAACAATTCTTTGATCAATTCTCTTACTGTCATAGTTTGTAATTGTTTATTGAGTTTATTTCACCGTCGCCGTAAATTCCCAATATGCATGATTGAATCGACACGTAAACCGAACCTTGATTCCTTTCGGCAAATTCCATCGGCGAATCATATTCACGATGTTTTTCTTTGTGAGCGCACCGTGGATTTTGTCATTTACATTACAGGTTGTCGGCATTAACTCATAATGATTGTACCACATATCATCGTCCTCGTTGTACCACCAACCCCAATCAATAATATCAATCCACCACCAACATTTTTTGTCACGGGGCGCGATTGCGTTCTTGCTGAACTTGACGTGCGCGCTCCTACCCAACCCGTTACGTTGGAACGTGTCGAATACGGATGTTCCGTTCTTGATTTGTTCGTATTCTTCTTCACCGTATTGTTCTTTAAGACGTTCGTGTATGAAATCGAACGGACAGTTGCGAATCAGAAACACGTCGGCGTATGTCGGTGTGTTCCACAACACAACATCAAAATAATCTTCGGCGTTGAACACCCAATCGTCACCCTCCCATTGCCGCATTTCGGCGATGTGTTCGGAGGTGTTGTAATGTTTGTTCGCGTATTTAATACGTTCGTCGTGCATTTCGTTCCAATCCTGTTTCGTCAGGTCGGGGTAATACATAAAATCGGACATACATACGGTCTTTCCGTTTTTCAACGGAATACGCGTTTCTTTCGCCCAATTGCGAGCCTTATCAAACTGCTCCCAATTATTTAAATATGTTTTGTCAATTGCTGCCATTGTTGTGTTTATTTAAGATTCAATCTAATCATTTAGCTCCATAGTTGTACTCAATTACTAAATATTTCGAGGCTCGACACCGTCGTACTCCTGCCAAGCGTAATGCTTGTGAAACACCCGTATCATAAACCGCTGCCAAGCGTTCCGCAGCCGCCAAACAGGGAAAATCTTGTACTTTACAATATCCTTAAACGTCCACGTGTACCAATCGTGCCACCACTTGCCGCGCCACGTAAACTCGTAATAAGACTCTTCCTTGCGCTCCCCTATCCTGAGTATCGGCTCGGACACCTTTAAATGCCTGTGCGTTATCAACCAAGACACCCTAACAACTCCGTAGTCGTTCAGCCAATTGACAGCCTTGTTACGGTTGTACAACTCTCTGTTGCTACCGTTGTGCGCCTCGCGCCGCGTTATTTTAGTCTCCTTTTGCATAGCCGTGTTTATTTAGCGTCCTTTCTCTTACCTAAGCGTACGTCACCGTGCTTTCCGACACCGTAACCTTAAGCGCGAACCTCTCAAACAACTCACAAGCCTTTTTTGAAGGGTTTACCACATAATTGCGCGTGTGATTCTTGCCCCACGTTCTCGCCATGCATTTGTAGCCAACCACGTACTCGCCCGCTGTTATCTCATTGCAGAATCTGCAGTTCCTGCACCGCAGGGCGGTCTTCATCTCCTCCGCCTTCTGCGCCCTTCGCTCCTCGGCGCGTCGCTTTAACTCCGCCTTAAGAGCCTCCGTAGAATAGTCCTTTAACTCCATAACTCTTTCCTTTAACGTTTCGCCAATCCAATATCGGATGACGATGACAAAGGTAATATTTATTTTGTTATAAACAACAAAAGCCGACTCTTTTTGTCGGCTATTTGCTAAAAAATAATATGATAAACTAACTAAACAGTCTCCTGCACCCAAGCGTACGTCACCGTACCACTTGACACCGTCGCCTTAAGCACAAACGTACCGTCCGTCCCCGTCGGAGCATCAGGAACCTTTGAGTTTAGGCTGTTTATGCTATTTTTAAACGCGTTTGTGAAGTTGTTGTCGGTGTGTACGTACACCGCGTCGTTTACAAGCGTTGAGTTGTTGACAAAATCGCCAAGACCGCTTATAGTGTCCTCCACCGTAAAATCCGCGCCGCTACCCTCGTTTATAAAGAAGTGTCCCGTCTCTCCGCTGTACGTTCCAAGCAGCTCGTACAAGCCAAGCTTGCCGTCAGAAACGCGGCGTGCGGGCACAAAGTCGCGCACAACGGTCGAACCCTCGTATATTTGGAAACGATAAAGCCTGCACGTTGCAAACCGCTGCATCTCGCCGTTGTTGTTTATCGCAAACAAGTACAACGATGTTGAACAGCTTACGTCCTCTATTTCCGTAGCAATAGTGACGGTTGAACCGTTAGGATAGGATATAACCTTGTTCTTAACCTCAAGCGTTGTGTGCAGGTTTCTGCCAAGGCGGGGATTCTTGTCCGTTGATGCGCCAATCCTCAGCTCACCGCCCGAGGTTTGATTGTACATCGTAAGCGCAACGCGCAGCCTTGCGTTGTCCGTTCTTTTGCCTGCCACAAAGAGGTGTCCCGCGTTTACGTTCGTTATAGGATCTTCGGTCTTGATATCTATAAAAAAGCCAAACGTAGACGGATTGGGAGTGTACCCCGTGTCTATGTACTGCTCACCTGAAGTCGTTATATTGCTAACCTGCTCGTACCCTTCGGGAAGCACAACCGTAGCCACCTCTCCCTTGAGGAAGATATCGTCAGCCTCCTGCTTGGTGTACACGCTTGGCTTGTTAAGCAAATCGTTGTAGCTGCCGCTTGACGCAACCGTCGCCAAGTCGGAAGCCGCCACAAAGCTGCTGTCGTTGTTTAAATCCGACACCTTGGTTGGTATGCTCGGCTTGCTTGTTAAATCGGCGTAGCTGCCGCTTGTGGCAACCGTGGCAAGGGTTGACGACGCTACATAACCGCTATCGTTATTCAAGTCGCTCGTCTTGCTCGGAATCGTTGGCTTGTTCTT
>JAEEHO010000321.1 GCA_016280845.1 Paludibacteraceae bacterium
CGCTCTCAATCCAGCATGCTTTGTACATCTGAAGCGGTTCCCAACGGCATTTAGCCTGGTACTCGTGCTCCAAACGATATTGGATGACCTCAAACTGCAGTTGGCCAACGGTACCGATTATCTTACGACCGTTCAGTTGGCAGACAAACAGCTGTGCCACACCTTCGTCCATCAGTTGCGCAATACCTTTCTCCAATTGCTTCTGCTTCATCGGATCGGCATTCTCGATATATTTGAACATCTCCGGAGAGAATGACGGCAGGCCCTTGAAATGCAACTGTTCGCCACTGGTCAGCGTATCGCCAATCTTGAAGTTGCCGGTATCCGGCAAACCAACTATATCGCCTGCATAAGCCTCATCCACAGTCTCTTTCTTCTGTGCCATGAAGCATGTCGGTGCAGCGAAACGCATTTGTTGGTCTTTGCGCACGTGTTTATAATAGGTGTTGCGCACAAACTTACCG
This sequence comes from Paludibacteraceae bacterium, assembly GCA_016280845.1. Taxonomy (GTDB): domain Bacteria; phylum Bacteroidota; class Bacteroidia; order Bacteroidales; family Paludibacteraceae; genus Colicola. The sequence goes on from JAEEHO010000321.1 coordinate 465, forward strand.
CTACATATTTTGAAGAACGCAATGCACGAACGGTGGTTAGGGTCCATGTTGGCGTGTATCTTAAAGCAGAATCCCGTGAACTTGTCCTCCATCGGTTCCACCTCGCGTTCCTCGGCTTGTACCGGACGTGGCGAAGGAGCAATATGCACGAAGCACTCCAACAACTCCTTTACACCGAATGTATTCAGCGCAGAGCCGAAGAATACCGGCGCCAAATCGCCTGCCAGATAATCTTCCTTGGAGAACGGATTGTAAACACCCTCTATCATCTCCAAGTCTTCCTGCAGTTTCTCGGCATCTTTGTCGCCAACCAGTTCTGCTATCTGCGGGTCGCTCACATCGTCAAAACGCAGTGATTCAGTCACATGCGTTTTGGCCGGCTGATAGAGATCCAGTGTAGATTGGAATATATTGTACACTCCCTTGAAACGCTGACCCTGGTTGATTGGCCACGACAAAGGACGTACGTGTATGCCCAATTCGTGTTCCACCTCATCCAGCAAATCAAACGGATCTTTTCCCTCGCGGTCCATCTTGTTGATAAAGACCATCACAGGTGTCTTTCGCATGCGGCACACCTCCATCAGTCGGCGTGTTTGCGTCTCAACACCTTTGGCCGCATCGATAACGACGATTGCGCTATCTACTGCAGTCAGCGTGCGGAATGTGTCTTCCGCAAAGTCCTGGTGACCCGGGGTATCCAATATATTGATATGATAGGTCTGTTTAGGCTCGTTTTTAAATGTAGGGCAGTAGTCAAAGCCCATCACGGACGTTGCTACCGATATACCACGTTGTTTCTCTATCTCCATCCAGTCGCTGGTAGCCGTTTTGCGGATCTTGTTGCTCTTGACGGCGCCGGCTACGTGAATAGCACCTCCGTACAAAAGCAGTTTCTCGGTCAGCGTAGTCTTACCGGCATCCGGGTGAGAGATGATGGCAAACGTTCTTCTTCTCAGTATTTCTTGTTGTTCTGCGTTACTTAACATTCCTCTTTCTACTTTTCACATTCCACTCTTATTAACGCAGCGTAGCATTAAATTTCTCCTCAAACTTAGCTTTCAGACGTGACATAATATTCTCAATCTGTGTGTCTTTGAGCGTATTCTCTGCATCTTGCAGGATGAAACTGAGTGCATAGCTCTTCTTGCCTGCCTCCAGGTTCTTGCCCTCATAAACGTCAAACAGATATACGTTCTTCAGCAGTTTTTTCTCTGTCTCAAAGGCTGCACGAGCGAGGTCGGCAAACTCAACGCTCTTGTCCACTAGCAAAGCGAAGTCACGTTTAACTTCCGGGAACTTAGGCAGGTCGTTGATAACAGCCTTGTACTGCTTGTTTTGTTTGAGCAGTTGTTTCCAATCGATATCTGCGTAGTAAACCTCTTGATCTACATCCAATTGCTTGAGTACGCGACGTGCTACGATACCGATGATAGCGATTGCTTTGCCGTTCTGTGCCTTGATCGTCAGACCATCCTGATACAATTCGTTTTGCAGACGTTCGGTTGTGGTCTTCTGTATATCCACGCCAAGGCGGGTCAAAATAGCATTGACGTATGCACGCAGTTGGTAGAACGTGGTCTTTTCCTCACGACGTACCCAACTCTGTGCGGTTTTGTTTCCGGTGAGCCACAATCCCAAGTGCGGTTCCTCCGAGTAAGCAAAGAGAGGATTGTCGTTCGCTTTCTCATCTTTTCGCTTTTCTCCGCTAAAGTGATAGCAGTTACCGAACTCATATAGTTTCAGGTCGCCGTTCTTGCGGTTGGCATTGCGTGCGATGGACTCCAGTCCGCCGAAGAGTAGGGTCTGACGCATTACACCGAGGTCTTGGCTCAGCGGGTTCATGATCTTAACGCATGAATCGAGTGTCAACTCCTGCAGCGGCTCGTAGTAAGCCACTTTGGTAAGCGAGTTGTTCAGTATCTCATAGAATCCTTGTGCAGTCAACTGTTCGGCAATACGGCGTTGCAGAGCAATAGGGTCTGGTTTCTGACCATAAGCAAGACTGGTATTCAGTTTTTCCGGGAACTCAACATTGTCGTAGCCGTAGATACGCAGGATATCCTCCACTACGTCGCACTCGCGCTGTACATCTACGCGGTAACGCGGTACGGCCAATTGCCAAACAGAACCGTTCTTCTTCACGATTTCTATCTCGAGAGCCTTGAGAATGGTCTCGATATGATCTTCGCCGATAGCCTTACCAATCAGGCTGTTTACGCGGTTGATATCGATGGTAACGTCCCACGGATTGAACTCTGCGAATTGATTGTCGCTAATCTCCATAGAGACAGTACCGCCTGCCACTTCCTGAATCAACAGGGCGGCACGCTTGAGAATATAGAGTGTGTTGTTTGGATCGCATCCACGCTCGTAGCGGAACGAAGCATCGGTCTGCAACTGATGACGACGGCTGGTCTTACGGATTGTCACAGGGTCGAAGTATGCGCTCTCGAGGAACACATTCTTGGTCTGCTCGGTCACACCGCTATCCAATCCGCCGAATACGCCGGCAATACACATGGCCTCTTCGCTATTGCAAATCATCAGGTCGCGCTCATCCATGGTGCGCTCTATGCCGTCCAGGGTAACGAATTTCTGTCCTTGCTTGGCATTGCGAACGATGATTTGGTTGCCCTTCACCTTGTCTGCGTCGAAAGCATGAAGCGCCTGGCCGCACTCATGCAGCACAAAATTGGTTACGTCCACTACGTTGTTGATCGGACGCAGACCGATAGTGGTCAACGCCTTCTTGAGCCAATCCGGCGATTCCTGTACGTTCACACCCTTGATGCTAACGCCGGTATAACGCGGACAAGCCTCGGTATTTTCTACTTTGACACTAATCTGCAGGTCGTGGTTATCTACCTTGAATGCCTCTACGCTCGGCTTTTGCAGACTGATATTCTGTCCGTGAGCCTGATAGTAGGCATACAGATCGCGTGCAACGCCGTAGTGGCTGGCAGCATCCGAACGGTTAGGAGTGATATCCACTTCGATGAGCGTATCGTTCTCCACGTGGTAATATTCCGATGCGGGCATGCCAACCGGTGTATCTTGCGGCAAAACGATGATGCCTGCGTGGTCGCTGCCTACGCCAATCTCATCCTCTGCGCAAATCATTCCGAACGAGTCTTCGCCACGCAGTTTGCCTTTCTTGATAGTGAAACTCTGGTCGCCGTCATAGAGAACGGTGCCGATGGTAGCGACAATCACCTTTTGTCCCGCAGCCACATTAGGCGCGCCGCAAACGATAGGCAGCACTTCGTTGCCCACGTTGACGGTTGTTACATGTAGGTGGTCGCTATTGGGGTGGGCTTCGCAAGTCAGCACTTCGCCCACAACCAATCCGCGCAAACCGCCGCGTATGGTTTCTACCTCTTCTACTGTACCTACTTCCAATCCGATGGAAGTCAAAATCTTTGCTACTGTCTGTGCATCATCCGGCACGTTAATGTAGCGTTTCAACCAATTGTAAGATATATTCATAGTGATACTTTTATTCTCGCGTTAATCGCCTTAAATCTAATGTAAATGCACGTGCAAACGCATATACGCACATGCGTACACAGAAATTGGGCACAAAGGTACGAAATAAATTGCATATACGCAAGTTTTTTATTTTTTTTCGTAAAATAACGTGAAAAAATTTGCACAATTCAAAAAAAAGCAGTACTTTTGCACGCTTTTTTGAAAAAAGACCAAGGAAAGTTGTCTGAGTGGTCGAAAGAGCCACACTCGAAATGTGGTGTACGCATTACGTCGTACCGGGGGTTCGAATCCCTCACTTTCCGCTGGGTAAAAAGAATATGGAC
>JAEEHO010000322.1 GCA_016280845.1 Paludibacteraceae bacterium
CCGACGACTGGCTCAGCCCACTTGTAGGCATCTTCATTCGTGACAAGCTTATATTTGTCTGTGACCGTCGCAAACACATGGCACTTGTCGATATCCACGACCGCCTTGTGTCCCTTCGCCAGTACATCTTTCGTACGGACAACCTTGCCAAAGAGATCCGTCTCCGCCGGATAGACGAACTTCAAATCGCAAAGTTCCACCGGGAAGAACGCATCTTCCAGTTTGTGGTTTTCCGGTTTCCATTTACGTTCGATCATGGTACTCCTCCAAACTGTTTACGAACCAGCAGCCGCAACGTTTTCTTACCCGTGAGGACAATATCCCGAACAAGGCATTGGTGTCGCTTCCGATCCAACCTGCAATGGTTTCAAAACCGCCCATGGCCTTTGCTACGTCAACAATATTTTTCAAATCATTACAAGACATTGATCTTCTCCGTATTATGTCGAATCTTCAAGATTCATTTTTAGGTTGCGAATTTGTTTTTCCGTGTTCTTCTAAGCGCTGAAGAAGTCTAGGCGTTTCAGATTTTGGCGGCAAAGTTGGCTTATCAATTTTGATTAACAAGGGGATAGGGAAATCCATGCCTGAAAGAAGTGCCTCGCCAGGTCCTAGTACAGGCAAATAGGACAATGACGTATGTGATGCCGAAGAACATGCAGTCTCAACGACCTTTCTGTCCTGTTCATTAATCAAACGATGTACAACAAATGTTCCCATTTGACTCAAAGTCCCAACAGGAATGTCTCTTGGCATTTGTGTAGAAATACACAAGAACAAGCCAAATTTACGGCACTCCTTCGCAATTAAATCAAAAGCATCAAGCGGGATAATGGTTTGATCGGCATCAAAAAGATTCTTGTTCAAGAAGAGATGCGCTTCGTCAAGAAACATTAAAACCGGGCACTCCTTGAACATCCCTGCCTTAGCATCTGAATAAAGTTTCTTTGCGATGATGTTGGCAACAAGTTCTCTAACATTGAAAGATGCAGATATCTGCGAGAAGTCAAAGCGAAGAATATCTGCATCTGTTGCTGTCAAAAATGAATCAATGATTTGAGGTATTGGATTTGATGTTTTAGAATCTACTTTTGCAAACTGAAAGACAGAGTTAAAGTCTTGCGTCGTCATTAAAGTGCGCACTCGGAAAATCAAAGAGGTTTGATAATCATACATCTTAGGATCAAAAGTATCCCATTTCTTGGGATCATATTGTGACTTGACGCATTCATTCTTAATTTGTCGAATCAAACATGAGAAATCAAAAGAACAGAACGCCCCATCAAGTTCGTTTTGGTGAATGAACTGAAAGTTCTCAATCTCAGCCTTTTCAAATTGATGTTTCTTAAGACACCCTTTCTCAATTTGTGGTTGCAACTTTTCAAGACATTCTTTCTCAACCTCCGACTGTATTTTTGAAATGTCGCTATCGCTAGCTATTCTCACCGTCTTTAATGATCTTATGGCCTCCATTAATATAGGTCGTTGAGACTGTGCTGTTGGTCTAAGCAAATAGAAAAGATCAGATATGAAAAGACTCTCATAAGGAAAATGGCAATCAACACCAATCGTATAAGATTTTACTCTGTTGTTTTCATCCAGCGAAGAATACTCGCCGGTAGGATCAAGGATGATGACTTTGTTTCGTGTTTTAGAAACCAATGCCTCAATTAGCCGTGAAACTGTCCAACTTTTACCGCTGCCAGTAGTACCAACAACTGCGCAATGGCGGCCAAAAACCGCATCCAACGAGATGGAACATTCCATACCATTGGAAGCAATTCTCCCCAATGAAGCGCACATTGTTTCATTGAGGTATTTATTTGAACTTGACATAATACTTTGCAAAAAAGATATCGGGCAGGAATATACTTTTGCACCAATTTCAGGGAAACGCGAAATAGTCCGCTCCATGTCTTCTGGACTAGTCATTGAGAACGAGAAAGCCAGTTCGGCATTTGCAATGGGGTGAAAGGATGAATTTTCCTCTCTAACGGCTTTTTCTGACAACACTTTTCTCTCACTGTCAGGAAGTTCAAGCGAAAGGATTCGAGCCACAAAACCATAATTCTCACCCTCAAGGACAATGAACTCACCCACATTCCCACCGGGATATTGAATTCCTTCATGACGAAAACGGGAAAGCAGAGAGGCCGAAGGGAAGTGTATTTGAATTCCTCTTGGAGAAACCGCACTAACGTACCCAAGAAATCTACTTGAATCAAAGGGCCCCATGTTCATTACTCCCTCCCGGAACAGGATATGTTTGATCAAATGGCTGGACGGAATAGGACCTATTCATAGGTAATGCCTCCACAAAATCGTGAAACGAAGCATAGACAATGGAAATATTTCCGCCTACCTGTCTAAACAGGTTTAAGTATTTTTCAAAATCAATCCCCTTTGACGGATGTCCATAGTCAGAAATTAAAAGATGAAACCCAGGATTTTGCCTAACTGCTTCAATAATTGCATTGTTAATGTGTTTGTCAGCGAATCCAAAACCAAGGACAATTAGGAGTGTATTGTCTCTCCGTAATGCGGTTTGAAAGCGAGACATCATTTCGAAATATGGCTGATCATACGAGGTCGCGTACTTTTCTGATGACGGATATATGATCAATGGCTCTTCAGACACATTCCCAGTTCGTTGTTCAATGACACCTTCTGAGTCACGAAACCAATCAATTGACCCGTGCAACTTTAGCAAATGAAGAACATTGGGAATAAAATTTTCTTCCCCTTTGAGACGAGTCCGCTCACGATTAACAATGTCTAAATCAAAATTCCTGCCAGAGAATGTCCGAGGCAACGAAAAAGAGAAACCATCAATAACGACAAAACCACTTTCTCGCGCGGCCTGTTCAAAAAGTGTATCATAGTTTGTCGTAAAAACTTCAACACGCGGCAATCCTGGTTTTCTGGCCGTCAGTTTACGCAAAAGGTTAGCGTGATCGTTGATTTCCTTATTCGTGAGACTGCAATAACCTAGTATTGCTTTTTTCAGAACTGCGACTGCATTATTAAGGTTGTCGTCTTCCAAGATAGAGCATAATCGTTCCGCATAGGATAGAAACATTTCGATATCTTTAGTCTCTTCGCCCTGAAGGGAATACTTTCCAGCCGCCTTGACTACTGCTTTGATTTCATTTTCGCATGACACCCACAGTCCTTCACGTGTTTTCCCCCCTGCGGCGATTGAAGTCCCGGCCCCAGACAAAACAAGAATGTGCCGAAATGAATTTTCCTCAAAGAAGCTGGACAACCTCTTTCGCTTCTTTTCATCGACAGACGTTTCGCCGGAAATATCAACATCCTGTCCATTGAGACTTCCGTTCGATTGGAGACGGAAAACATCTTCATAATAGACGAAAGGGGGTTGAGGCGATTGTGACTGAGCGACCATTGTAGCGCTTGTAGGGTTACCCTCGGAAATGCTTTCCATTACTGTATGTCCTTTCAATCATGCGTCGTTGAGCTTGTCGCCAATGCGGTACTTGATGTCGTAGTTGATGATGGGAAATAGTGTGCGCATTAAACGTTAGTCACTACAAGTTTAACCTTTAGGGCCTTGGCGATTTGTTTCACGTAGCGGATTTTGGCTGCCGTGCCGGAATGCGTCTTTACAAACCAACCACCAGATATTTCTACGATTGCCGAGGGGTGCTTCTTAAGGAGAGACTTATCCTTGGTCACAAGTGGTTCGCCGCCGCACAGGACACCTAGCGCAGCAACCTTATCCGCACCCATCGCCTCAATCGCCTTTGCCATTACCCAAAAGGCTTTTGAATCTGTAATGACCTTTCCATCTGGAAGTTTGACCGTAAAATTGGTCTTTGCCGAAACATGTGTCACATTTCGCTTATACCCGGTCTTGTGCCCCTTCTGCGGCTTTGTGGGCAAGACGATCTCTTTCACCTCGGGTGCGGCGGCGTCGATCTTCGCCTCGAGCTTCTTCCATTCCTCGCCAAGCTTCTGGATCTTCTTCACGAAGTCGGCAAGTTTCTCGGCGTATGCTATCGCCTCTTTCGCGGGTTTGATATTGCCTGCCTTTAGCGCATCACCACCTGCGGAGAAGATGCGCTTTGATTCCTTCTCAACCTCTTCTTTCACAAGGTCGAGTGCCGCCGGAACGTCGGAATGCTGACTGATTTTCAATGTACTCATAATTAATCCTTCGTACTCACCTCTTTATCAACAAATTGCATATGTTTATCTCTGACATTCTAGAAACACATCTATCGCGTCTAACAATCGATAGAAATTGGTGTACGGATTCAAATTAACTAATCTACACGGATCAATTTTAGTTGGCAACTCCTGAACCTTAACATTGCATGTTCGCGCGTTCATTTTAACAGCTCGCATGCGCGCATTCGCAATATCGCCGCTCTCGAACTCTCTACGACAGCCTTTTGTATATCCTGGGAAATAACGCGTTAACGCACTCCGCTTTAAAAGGTCATCGCACGAAACATACGGAGCACATCCATCTTGCTTATGAAGCAAAAGCCAAACCTCAAAACAGACATTTGAAAATGCAACTTCAATTCCATTTTCTGATGCAGCATTAAACGCCTTGATGTGGATTGACTCGTGAACAACATTCTCGGCCTCTCGATCATAAGCACACCAATATTGATCTTTGTCAGGAGAAGGAGATTTGCTCTTTTGCTTTATTGCCAAACCAACAAGTGAATTGGGATCAGTCCTATTTGTCTTTGGAATTTTGACAATGTCATCTAACTTAATCCGATTGACCTGCACCGACCGAAATCCGGCACAATGCCGCCGTATATAGTGCTCAAGATAATATGGCTCCGTCTTTTCTCCTTCGCAAAAGATGTAAAACACAGGACGAAGAGACCGTTTTGCATGTCGCTTCTTAGGCATTTTCCGCCTCCTTCCTAAGCCGCTTGATAGCCTTTACAAAGCCATCATAGTCTATACGCGGGATGCCCCCAAATCGACCTTCAGAATACCAACTGGCAAACGGACTTGAAGGAGTAACATTTTTATCGTCAAAATCTTGTAACGAGAAATACTCAGATGCTCCGTTACGTTTCTCTGCAAACCAGATTTGATCCTTGCGCAGGAGCGATTCTGACAACAAAGCCAGATTATGAGTGGAAAACAGTAACTGCGCGTTGTTTACATTTACTTCTGGGTCATTAAACAATCGGATTATGAATTCCGCCAAAAAAGGATGCATTGACGTATCGATTTCATCATCTAACATCGTAAAACCATTGTCAAGATTATCTATCACCCTTGGCAATATGCTGAAAAATGCCTGAGTGCCATCCGACTCTTCCTCTAGTTTTATCAAGCTCTTATCATCATTGTCATCCGAGTGGCTAAACACATACTCAGGTGCATCGTTGCGTTTCTTCATACTTGCAAGCGCAGCCTCAAACTCGTCTTTTGACAAATACTTTTGCATGGCAGCAATGCGTTCCGGATCGATACTTCGCTTTTTGGCAATAACCTTCTTGATGCCAAAATCTGCATACGGCAACAATGCTGAAGCTATCTTGTCACGATCAAGCGAGCGTATACCTGGCAACTTTTTGTATTTGGAAAGGCGAAACTCTCCACACAAGTACGACGCGAGTATCCTCAATGTCTCTGGCGCGTCAGCTGCCTTCCATGCCGCAGAGAGATATGATTGATTGCGGAAAAATGAAATCCGCTTCCCCTCTGATAAAAGCTTCGCATGGAGCCTTATCGACTTGTACGTGTCCTTGGGTTTCCGTAAAAACAATGTAATAGACCGCCCAGTCAATTGGTAGGCTGAAAGCTTCTCCTTTAGGAAAGATGTTTTATCGAATGACACTTCATACACAAAGCGGCGATATGGCAATATGCCCTCTACTGGCAGTGCGAATTCAAGTGCAAACGAAGTAGGACTTGAACGTAACGCAGGGTCAAATCGATAAGGATTGTAGTAGGGTATATGCTTTTCGGGCTTGAATCCATCGTCAATTATCATTTCGATTATTGCTCCAAGCGCCTCAAACACGGTACTTTTCCCCGCCGCATTCGGCCCGTAGAATCCAACAGAACGCAGAACCCTCATTTTTGACTCAGGGAAAGGGAAAGTATTCTCCGCTCTTTCATCTCGCTTAAAAGGCGCGTAGAAATCTATCGTCTGTTCATCTCGAACAGACTTGAAGTTTGAAATTGTCAATTGAATGAGCATGGGGGCTTCCTTTCTTGTTTCTCATATTATACCAAATTTTCTTCTCCTACTCCAGCACCTCGTCGTCGGTTGGCGCTGGCGTGGGTGGGGTGGTCGCTTGCCTGCGTCTGCGGGAAGAGGCGGCGGGGCGGCTGGCAGAGTCGCTCTGCGGCTCTTGTGCGGCTTTGTCCCTTCCTTCCACAATCGCAATCTCATCGTCAGTCAAGCCGTAGAGTCTGTAAACGAGTTTGTCGATCTCTAATTCCAGTGCAGAAGTGTCTGCATTGGAATCTTTTTCCTTTGCCCCCAACACCTTCTCAACAAGTGACGCAATCCGAGATTGAATGGCGGCAACGCCATCCGACTTCCCATTGCTCATATATGGGCTTGGGATTGGCAATCGTTTAATTGTTGCCATTGTAATCCTCGGAAACAAATTCTGATTTGCTTTGTCACCTTCATTTGCAACCCAAAAGCCAATCGCTCTCGAATTAATGACTCCCAAAAGATACGAATAGAGCCCAACATCTTTTAGGCGTATGATATAGCAAGATTTATTAACAAGCAATTTGTCTTTTGCGAGCGTAGCAATAAGCGTCTCCGAAGGTATTTCTCTCAGTACAATACGCTTACCAGAGAAAAAACGCATATCTGGTTTCATGTACAACTCAGCTGCATAGTTCAACCAAATTCCACGCCCCGTCGGCACACCATATCTTGGTATGTCTCTTCCACTAAGCTCTTGTAAGTATTCCTTGGTCTTTTGATGATCAGCATGAAGGAAGCGAGCCTCCATTTGTTTCTTGGAATGGATGCTGTTATGATAGGGCTGCACTCCAAGGCAAACCTCTGCACCCCATTCCGCGAATGAAGGATACTGACGCATCTTCTCTATAATACAAGCTGTGCTAGAACTCGCAAAGATTTTAATTGCATACCCATTACTGGCACAATCACAAAGTCGAATTCCATACTGATGCACCCAATCGCCATTTGCAGAAACTGCTATCTCATCGTTGTCCTTAGGCGAGGAGGCCAAGGCCACGAAAACCACGCTATTTACACTTACTCCTTCAAACACGTCACTAGTAAAATTGACAATACGTCTAAGCGAATTGCTTTCAATAATATATTTGCGTAGCGCAACACAACTTGGAATCGTCAAAAAGGTATTTGGCGTTATGAATGACACAACTCCACTCCCTCTTTTTGACAATGACGCAAACGCTTTTTCAATAAACAATCTGTAAAGATCAATTTTACCGCTCTGATAATGAAACCCGTCGGCGTACTCCTGCTTGTATTCTTCTTTGCTAATAAGCACATAAGGCGGATTTCCAATAACGACATCAAAACCATCCGTGACATTGAACATCCATTCTGGATCAAAAAATTCCGAGGAAGCATTCTGGTCGAATGGATCCCAGCCCGCGACAAGTTTGGCGTAGTCCTGTGCAGCACTCACATTCGACCGTTCTGCCTTTGCGCGTTCATCACAAATCCGCTGCTCCGCCCAAGCAATCTCCGCATCAATATTATCGCGCTCCTGGCGATTGGCATCAACACGCTCGGTTCGTGCTTCAAACGGCGAGAACAAGTCCGCTTGCACTTTGACGACACGCTCTTCCCATTTTGGCTCCGCCACTTTCTCTCTACGCAACTTCGCCGCCTTGATCTGACGTTCACATGCGTCAATAACCGACTCGTCTGGCTTCGCCAAGCCGCTAATAACCGCATCACGTATCTCATCGCGGATTTCCAAATCACGCTTCTTGTACTTTTCCTTTGTGCCGGTCGAACGCGCGCCGAAGATGCGATGCCTGTTAATCTTGAGCCGCTGCCGCGCCTCCATTACTCCTGATGCCGTCAAATCAAGCTCTCCGCTTGTCTCGGGGAGCGAGATTAGCGTATTGGCGCATACAAACTTCGCCTCAAGGTTCGGAAGTGCAAGAAGCCCGTAATTGGCGTCCTCGCCATTGAAGGATGTGCGGAACTGGTCACACAAAAGCGAAATGAAGAACCGAAGCTTGGATATCTGCGTGGCGATAGGCTGGATGTCAACGCCGTAGATGCAATTCTCAATCAGGTAGAGTTTGCGAGCGTAGTCAGGATAATGCTGTCCTTCGTCGAGACACTTCTCCAGTTCAGCGAGACGTTCACGCCTATCTGCCGCGGTTTCTGCTGGATCGACAGAATCCTTGTCCGCACGATAGCGGGCAATCAAGCGCTCGCGTATGGAAATGGAATCAGGGTCAAGACGTGCAAGCAGCCGAACCATGCAATGCAAGACACCCATCGGAAACGCGCCAGAGCCACACGCAGGATCAAGCACCTTGCAATCGTAGAGCGCATTAAGCAATGTCTCTTCGTCTTTGCGAGAGAACATGGTGCGCTCCCCCTCTGCCGCCTTAGTCCTGTCGAAAAGGTCGTCCAGCTTGGAGTCGAGAGATGAGGCTGGGGTCGGGGACCTCGGGGACGATTGAGACATTGGGGACAGTTGCCCACCATCATTTGACTGCCCGTTGGCACCTAAGAGTTTCCCCTTGAGGTAGTTCTTCAGCGATTCCTCGACCATGTAATCCACGATCTCGCGCGGCGTGTAGAAACTGCCGGTCGCTTTACGAGCCGTTTCCTGAGTCTCGGGATTGAATGCGCCCAAAAGGTTCTCAAACACTTTCCCAAGAAGTTCAGGGTCGAGAGCGACATCCGCATCGTCTGCACTGTTCTCGTCGATAGTGAACTCATACCCATTGAAAAGGTCGATCAGTCCTTGCCCTTCCTTGAAGAAGAGTCCGTTGGGCACATGGGCTTGGCGTTTGATCTTAGTCGAAAAACCATCGAAGTAAAGTTTGCGGCCGCCATCCTGCTTGCGCTCCGCCTTGTCGAGACAGTCGAAGAGTGCGCAATTGAGGAAAGGAACGCTGCGCATGTTCTCAAGAAACGCATCGGGGTTCTTGAACTCGTTTCGGTATCGATAGACAGTCGTGACATTGAAATCGTCGCTGAGACCCTTGCCGTCGCCCCGTTCATCGAGGTCAACGTTTATCCAGCGGCGAAGAAGTTTTCCCTTGCCTGATTGCGGGCAGTTGAACGTCGCAAAGAATAGGTTTTGGAGAATACAACGATAGTAGTTATCGTCCTCCATCGAATCAGGATTGAACTTACCCTTGCCGCGATTCCCCTTCAGGATTTCATCAAGACCGTCACGCTCAAAAAGCTCTTTCAGCGCCGGGATCTTCTGCCGGATGAACCAGGTGAACATGAGGCGCGTGATGAGTCGTATGATCGCTTCATGATTGTATTTGCGGTCGTCTTTTTCGTCCGCAAGATCATTGGGGAACGTGACGCCTGTGCGCGGAGCAAGCGCCCACGTGTACCACTCAAATAGCCGTCCGTAAAACTCCTTCGTAAGCTGTTCTACGGAAAAGGCGTTCTTGAGTTCCGCAAACGTCGCAATTGGCTCGCCCAGCCGACGGCGAAGGATATTGTTTGTGGCGGTGGGATCAACATAGAAGCTCTGGCGCTTCGCGGAATTATACTTGAGCTTGCGACCGTCCGCCTCTCCATGAACGAGTGATATGCGGAAGTAGCCATCCGCATCGTAGAAGAAAAAGAGACCTTGCGTCGGCAGTCCGTGTATGCCACGACCGCCACGGGCGATGGCGTTTTGAACAACCTTCTTGGCGAACGCGAACTGGACAAGGCGGCTCGTGCGCTCCGTAAGATCGCCCTTCATCTTGACGGCAACAACGACAAGCGGCTTGTTGGCCGCCTCTGCGGAGTCGGTCTCGGGCAGGCGCGCGACCCAGCCAAGGCGACGCGCCTCCGCGAAGTATGCGCTTTCGTTTTTCGTGGTGTCGACTGCTATTGGCTCGGCGTCCGTCTCAAACGACGAGAAGAGGACACGAAGCCAGTCAGATGCCCGGGCTGGCGTAAAATGGCCGACCATCTCGACCAAAGTCTTTTCAAGCTTCATCAGTTCTTCTCCACAGTGACAACTATTGCATCAGACTCAACCTGTCGACGCGCTTCGTCGAGATAGTTTGCGCCGCGTATCGCCTCTATGTCCGACAAGATCGCCTTGACAGATTCCGCAGTTTCCTCGAGCATCTTCACGTTGCCGGCGTGGGCGATGCGCGAAATCGTGTAGCGCGGCAGGGTTCCAAAGCTGCGAATGTCGTCCGACACGTCGCGCGCGAAGCGGCGAAGGTGGGACGAGAAGAGCGGCGCACATTTTTCGAGCGTCTGTACGGCTTGCACCTCGTCGCTCATCGTGCCGACGCTTTGCTGCATGGCTTGCGGCTTGTAGTGCTTAAGTGCCTCGTATATGCCCTTCGGTCCATCAGGCGGAGGCGTCGCATAGCGCCAGAACTCAGGAGTGAACTCGGTGCGCGGCGTTCCCCAATCGCAAGCGATCCCCTGTATCGCGTCCTTGACTTGAACCTCTTCGACCTGGTCGCTGTCGCCCCACTTGACCAAGGCGAAGAATCCCGGGCCCTGTCTGCGGAACTGATAAACGCCATGTGGACGCCCTTCCCACGCCGTCTTGACGTTGTTGGGAAAGCGCGATATACGCTCCAGAACCTCTGGGTGGCTCTTCAAAAGGAAGTTGTGTATCTTGCGGAACTCGATCTTCGCCTCGGTGAACAGGCTTATCTGCTCGTCATTGTCAAGGTGCGCGAGCTTGTCGTAAAGACCTGACGGCGTTGGCTCCTCATCCATTGAGAATATGCGCGCATCCTCGCCAAGTATTTTGTGGATGGCGAACATCTTCGTCTCGGCGATCTCTCTGTTTGCGACGACGCCTGAACCCTTCTTTGTCGGGAAGAAGTTAAAGATATAGAGGTTCTCAAACACCTTCTTGCCGATGCGGTTAATTCGACCGACGCGCTGTATGACGCGCGTTGGGTTCCAGGGTATGTCGTAGTTAACAACGAGTCCCGCACGGTTGAGGTTGAAACCTTCCGAAAGCTTGTCGGTCGTGATCAAGACGTCGTAGTCATCCGCCTGGCGCTCAAAGGAAGCGTCGAAGTTGCTCTTAACCTTGATCGCCATCTCGCGCCCGAACGACGAACCACTTACGACCAGCACACGTCCCGGGAACGCCTTTTCAACAAACTTCTCGACATGATCCACTGTGTCCTTGAAACTCGAGAACACCACGACCTTGCGCTTGGGCGAATCCGACTCGATCGGGATTTCGGGATGATTCTCGTCAAAGATGTCCTTAAGCGCCCTGACAAGCCGAGCGGCCTTGGGGTCTTTTGTGTCGAGATTCAGCTCGTTCACCTTCTCGAGCAGCTCGTCAAGGAGCCGGATGTCGGATTCAATGTCCGCACGGAACGCCTTGCCGTTGAAGGAAGGAGATTCCATGTCGTAGGAAATGGCGTTCTTAATCTTGACGCCTTTCTCCTCGTATTTCTGCTGCTGCTCTCGTATGGCTTTGAGCATCGCATCAATCGCTTCTACTTCGTCGTCAAACTCAAGTATGCTCTCCATCGCCTTCTTGCTATAGAGGAATGTGTGCATGCGGTCGATGAACTCAAGCGAGAGCACCAACGCCTTACGAACGTTCCGAAGCGACATCTTGAATGCGCCGAACGAACTTTCGAAGCGAAGCACTAGCTTGTGCAGGAGCATCTTGTACAAGCTTTCCTGTGCCTCGTCGGTTCCGTCCTTGTTCTTCAAGTAGGCCTGTGGATGATATATGGCGCCCTTGAATTCGCAGTCTCCGCCAAAGTACTTTTCGATGACACTGTCATAGAACGCGTCCTGCGCGTCGTTAAGCTCGAAGAACTGCTCCTTGGGGTTCTGCACCTTGGAAAGAGTCTTAATTTCGTCCTTCCAGTCTGGATCACTTACAAGGTCAAGACGGTTTCGCCGCACGACGATTTTTTCCATGACCTGGCGGATTTGGCGTGTGAGATTCTGAGAAAGCTTGGCTGCAACCTCTCGCGCCTTTACTAAGTCATGCCCGCAATTGCAGATAAGGGCGTCGACACCGCATTTAGGGAGAATCTTCGCAATCTGCTCGCTGTCTCGCTGTGCAATAGCCTTGTTGAGCTTCACGATATTCTGATAGCGAAGCTTAAAGAAGCGAAACCGCTCGTCGATATCACCGCCAACGATAAATGGACTCTGCTTGCCAGGAGAAAATAGATGCAGAAGTGCGAGCAAGTCATCAGGTCTGTTATTGAACGGCGTTGCCGTGAGCAGCACGACCTCGCGACCGAAGCATATGTCGTCAAGAAGTCCGTAGTCTTCCGTACCCTCATTGCGGAAGTTGTGAGCCTCGTCGACAATCACCATGTCGAAATCCGGATCGTGCTTCAGCTTGTCCACGAGCGCGTCGAGTTTGCCGCGGCTCCAAACCTCCCAGCCGTGGAGCTTGAACTTGTAGATGTACTCGTACCATCCGCCAGATTCGCCGTCAGGAGTACCCGCGAGCGCCGGTGGACAGATGACAAGCCCGCGCTTGGATCGAAGCGCGCCGATAAGTCCACCGATGATGGACTTCCCGAGACCAACAACGTCGGCAATAATTACGCCGTTATAGGCGTCGAGACGCGCCATCGCCTGAGCAACGGCGTCGACTTGGTAGCGATACTTCTTGAATCCCGCTTCCTTGAGAATGCGTTCTAC
>JAEEHO010000323.1 GCA_016280845.1 Paludibacteraceae bacterium
GGAAGAGGAATGATTTAATTTCTGCGTGCGGAAATTAAATTATTGGAGATTGGAAATTGGAGATTTGAAATTGTAAATATGTGAGAAATATGACAAAAGATGAGTTTTTAGAAAAGTGTGTGCTGTTTTCAATTAAAATCAATAAGTTGAGAAAGTATCTACGTGAAAAGCAGCATGAGTACAATAATTCAGATCAAATTCAACGAAGTGGCACTAGCATTGGGGCGAATTATAGCGAAGCATGTGATGCAGAGAGCAAAGCAGATTTTGTCCATAAGTTAGGTATCGCATTAAAAGAAACAAATGAAACTATATATTGGTTAAAGGTGTTATACGGATCGGAGTTTATAACTAAAGATGTTTACGAAGAATTGCGGACTGACGCCGATGAAATATACAAAATACTTATAGCCAGTATTAAAACGGCTAAAGGATAATAAAAATATACAATTTGCAATATCAAATATAAAATATGTAAGCACATCATGCGTGTTTTATTAGTACATAGCGGAAACGCAGTAGCAGGATTGAGTAATACTTATACCTTCGTGCATGAGCAGGGTGAGGCACTGCGGGCACGAGGTATAGAGATAGATTACTATGCTGTGGTAGGTAAGGGTGTCTATGGATACCTGCGTAACATACGTCCGTTGCGGAAGAAAATCAGAGACTTCCAACCGAATATAGTGCATGCACACTATGGACTGAGCGGATTCCTGTCCGTTCTATCCACCCGTCTGCCGGTGGTTATCACTTGTCACAACGGCGAAACGCATACTATGCGCGGCAATATATTCAGTTCTATTGCCCTCAAGATGGCTGCACATACTATCTATGTTGCGCAACACATACGCGATATGCTCTATCTCCATCCGCGCAACTATACCATCCTGCCTTGCGGTATAGACCTGGAGAATCTGGCTATCGTGCCAAAGGCTCAGGCGCAGCAAGAGATGGATCTACCCAAGGACAAAATCAATATTCTCTTCGGCGGTGCTTTCATCAACGAACGAAAGAATGCGCCATTGGCGCAGGCGGCTATTCAGTTAATAGAGAATAGTGAAGAGAGAAGAGATAATAAGACTAAGAGAAAGGAGATCAATCTCATCGAGATGCGGGGATACAACCGTCATCAGGTGGCGATGCTGCTATGCGGATGCGATATGTTGCTGCTGCCGAGCAAGAACGAGGGTTCGCCGCAGGTAGTGAAGGAAGCTATGGCATGCAACTGTCCGGTGGTAGCAACCGATGTGGCTGATATAGCCCACTTATTGCACGGCGTGAAGAACAGTTATGTGACTACCTTCGAACCCGAAGATGTGGCAGATAAGATTCGCCGTGTGATAGAGAGTGGCGAACGTAGCGACGGACTCTATCGAATTCAGGCATTGCGTTTGTCCAATCCCGAAGTGGCTGAGGCTATACATCAGATATACTGCAGAATCCTGCATGCGGATATGCAGACCGAGCAGAAATCGAAGGGCCAAGATCTACAAGTGCTGGCCTTCTATCTTCCTCAGTATCATCCAATAGCAGAGAACAGCCAATGGTTCGGCGAAGGATTTACCGAATGGACCAATGTGGGTAAAGCCAAACCGCTATTCCGCGGACATTACCAACCGTTGGTGCCGGCTGACCTGGGTTACTACGACCTGCGTCTGCCGCAGGTGCGTGCCAAGCAAGCCGAGCTGGCCAAAGAGGCGGGTGTGGCTGCATTCTGCTACTATCACTATTGGTTCGGCAATGGTAAGCAACTGCTGGAAATGCCCTTGCAAGAGGTGACACGACTCGGCGAGCCGGATTTCCCGTTCTGTATCTGTTGGGCAAACCATACGTGGTACAACAAGACGTGGAACTCCGAACGCAGTGTGCTGGATATGGTGCCGATCATGCCGCAGAAGTATCCGGGACCGGAAGATTGGGATGCTCATTTCTATGCATTGCTGGATACATTCCGTGACAAACGGTACTATCGCATCAACGGTAAACTGGTTTGGGTGTTTTATCATGTGGCAGATATCCCTGATGCAGAGAAGATGATGGAGCGTTGGAATGAATTGGCGGCTAAAGAAGGTTTAGACGGATTCTACTATATGAGTTATGTGGATGACGTACAAGACTTGGACAATCCTGCACACCGGTTGTGCAAGGACGTTGTGTTGAGTTGTAAAGAGAATATTACTTCTGTAGGCCGCTCTACATCTACACGTAAATTTGCACGTTTCACACAGGCCTTTTTCTCGCAGTTGCTACATATACCATTGGGGGTTCATCGCTATTCGCGAGTACGTAAGAAACTATTAGATCCGCGTTTTTCTGATGAAGATGTGATACCTGTATTGTATCCAAATTGGGATAATACGGCTCGCCGTAAGATGGGGGCTACGGTATTGCATGAGGCTACACCGGACCAATTCTATCTGCATTGCAAGGAAGTGTTTGCGCTGATGCGTGGCAAGAAGAACAGAGTGGCATTCCTTAAGTCATGGAACGAGTGGGGTGAAGGCAACTATATGGAGCCTTGTTTGCGCTACGGGCACGGATACATACGAGCATTGCGTAAGGCTCTGGATGAAGAAAAATAATGTTACGCATACTGACATATGAACAAATAGACCGCAAGGAGTGGAGTCGGCTGGTGCGGGAGAGTAAGACCGGAACATGGTTTCAGTCTCCCGAAGCGTATGACTTCTTTGCTTCCCAACCGGACTTGTTCGAGCCGTTTGCGGTAGGAGTGGAAACGTCCGCTCTCCGTGCGGTATGCGTAGGATATGTGACATTGGATAAGAATCCGCTGATGCAATTTTTCTCACGACGCGCTATCATCACCGGTGGACCGTGTTTGGCAGATGATGCTACGGCGGAAGAAGTGACTATGCTGATGCAATCAGTTGGGGAATGTGTAAGGTGTAGAGTGGAGAATCATAAACATTACACAATCAACATTACACAGAAGTTATCAACTCCAATTTACATCGAGACCCGCAATTTCAATGATTACAGTCCATGGAAGGATGCATTCGCTGCTGCAGGTTTTAACTACCAACCGCATCTGGATATACATATTGACACCCGCTCACCGGAGATAGTGGAAAACAATTTAGGTGAGAGTCGCAAGCGAGACATACGAACTACCATCAGGGAAGGAGTGAAGATAATTTCTATTGGAAATTGTAAATTGGAGAATGGAGATTGTAAATTGGAGATTGGAGATCAGGAGAGAGAACGAATGGTTGGTGAGTTTTATGCCATACTGAAGAAACTATACAAAACCAAAGTAAAAACTCCGTTGTTCCCGTTGTCGTTCTTCCTGGCGCTAAGTAAGCATCCAGACGGACGATTCCTGCTGACGGAATACAACGGACACATCATTGGCGGTACTGTGTGCGTAGAACAGGCGGGCAAGTGTCTGTATGAGTGGTTCGCATGCGGCGAAGATGGTATCTATCCGCATATCTTTCCTTCCTGCTATGCCACCTATGCCGGTATATGTTATGCTGCTGAACATGATTGTCCACGGTTTGATATGATGGGAGCAGGCAAACCGGATAAAGCGTATGGGGTGCGTGATTTTAAGACCAAGTTTGGAGGAACGCAAGTGGAGTATGGCCGATTCCTGCGAGTGGAGAATCCTTGCCTCTACAGCATAGGCAAGTTGGCAGTGAAAATACTTAAATCGATATAGCAATGAGAATCCTAATCGGAGAAATATCCAGTTACAAAGCAATCGTGATTGCGCGCTATCTTCGTTTGCATTATCCGCAAGCGAAAATCATTGCGTACGACCATAAGCCGCTCATTGCTTCATGCCATACACGCTACGCAGATACATGCATAGCGTTGCCGTTTCGCTCGATAGAAGATTATATACAACAATTGGCAGAATACGTGCGTGCCGCATCGATAGATGTATTCATCCCGGTGCATAGCGATTATATAGGAGCCATATTGCAACAGAAACATCTGTTCGGAGGGGCATTGGATTATCTCGGCCGGTATGAAGATTATATCCGTTTGCACCAAAAAGATCAACTGCAAGAGATAGCATTGTCATTGGGTATCCGTATGCCGCATAAGTATGATACTGCGGAAGAAGCAAAAGTGCCGTTTGTATTGAAACCCTCTAATCTATCTTCCGCCAAGGGAGTGCATTACTATCGAACGGAGGAGGAGAAAAACAGCCTAATAACACTGCCGCCTCATACGATTTGTCAGGAGTACGTAGAGGGACAAGGATGCGGGTATGAAGTTTATTGCAGAGAAGGACAAATCCAGGTAGAATACGGACATATGCGATTAGCCGAATGGCCCATTAGCGGAGGCTCCAGCGTGCTGCGCCAAGCATACATGCATCCGGATATGCGAGCCATAGCAGAGAAGATACTGAGTCGTGTGCCGTGGACCGGATTTGCTATGTTTGAATTTAAACTGACAAGGGATAACCAATTGGTGCTGATAGAAGTGAATCCACGTATATGGGGATCAATCAACCAAGCGCTGCAAGACGGTTGTCCGTTGTTTGAACCTATCTTGGGTACTCCGACCGTGCAGAAGGATGTTGAGAATGTGCGTACCTGTTTGTCTCCGCAAGTAGAGCTGGCCATCATGGCGTATGTGCTCAAAGGCAGGAA
>JAEEHO010000324.1 GCA_016280845.1 Paludibacteraceae bacterium
CATATGGCTACTGGGAAATCTATGGAAGTGATTCTACTGTCATGGTAGATCTGTCCAACGCAGGTAAAATTGATCATGTAGCAGGTGAGTATGCTATCTCGGCACTCGACCCTGAGTATTCTTACATCAAGACCCAAACTGACTCGATTTGGTTCCTTCAAGGTAGCATTACTTTGACCGTTGAAGACGGTGGTAAGAAAGTAATTGCTAAGGGTGAGGTCCTTGGTTCTGATAGCTTGACCTACAAGCTGAATATTGTTTACACTGAGCCGACTGCGCAGAAGACCAAGAATGTTAATATCCCTGATGCAATCTACGAGGGATCCTACGCTGATTATGGATTGTACGGTGTTTATGGTAAATCAGCAGATGATATCTTAGTTCAGTTGTTTATCTGGGGTGAGGAGTTCGACGGAACATTCACCGAAGATGACCTTGATGATATGGTATTCGGTAGCGGTATTTTGGATGGTGAAGAGATGGTTGAAATCTATGCTGCTGCAATAGAGGTTGAACCGGCTGCAGGTGGATCCTATGGCGTATCCGGAACTATCCTTGGTTACAACAACACACAGTACAATCTTAGTATGACTGCTACTCCAAAAGCTGGTGCATCCAAGCCGGCTAAGGTTGCTAAGGCATCGGCAAAAAGCATCAAATTCGCTGAACCAAGAAAAAAGATCAGCAAGTAATCAACTTGATGTGATATTCTAAAAGGGGCTGCCAATCGGCAGCTTCTTTTTTGTGGAAAAGATTTGCACATCTCAAAAAAATATATTACCTTTGCACCCATTTTTACATCACACATTACTACAACAATGAAAAAGATTATTTCTTTTGTGGCTGTTGCCGCTATTGCGCTTGGCTTCGCATCGTGCAAACCGGAAGTGGACAACACTATCGACGTTACCATCTCCACACTTGGTACAAGCAAAAATGTAACCTTTTGGGATGGAACAGTGAAACCATCCAAGTATGGTTTCTGGGAACTCAATGCCGCAGATACTACTTATGCCGTTAAGTTGCGCAATTCCGGAAAACTTATTAATGTAGTGGCTGGAGAGTATGATGTAGCGAAACTGGATGACGAAAACTCGTATATTCTCAAATTGGCTGATTCGACCAAGATTCATTTTACTTCCGGTAAGATCACAGTCATCGAAGATGACGGCGGAGACAGGGTTATCGCTAAGGGCAAGGTTATCGGTTCGGATAACAATGCTTACAATCTGAGAATTGTGTTCCAGGCACCTTATGCTTTTGAGACCAAGGAGATTACGGCTTAAAATGCTATTGTTGACGAGAGCATGGCTTCTGCCTACAAACTTTTCGGTGTCTATGGCGGAACATCTGATGCAAAGTATTATACACAGCTTTACTGGTATGGTGATACTATCACCGGCACATACTATCGTTGTGATCTGGAAGAACAGTTCTGCGGTATCAACGAGTTGGACGGTGATATCAGTTTGGACGGCTCTGATATCTATAGTGCCAATCTTTCGGTGCAAGTAGATTCAAGTAAAGTTTATTACACAATTGTTGGAAGTGTATTATGCTATAACAATACGCTCTACAAGATCGATATGAAGGCTCTGAGAGCTCCGAGACCATGACCTGTAAAAGAGGAAGTAATTAAGTAATATTCGGACGGAATTTTGTATCTTTCCAAAAGAGAGGTTGTCGCGCGATTGACAACCTCTCTTTTATGTGTAGAGCAATAGAACATCGACCTGTTGAAAACTCACAAAAAGAACAATTGTATTCTGTTGATAACTTTTTATTTTGGAAAACTTTTTGTATTCTCAAAAATCATAAAACACACATAATGAGATGGATATATTTTTGTTTTGGATAACTTTTAAAAATTGATTGCAAATTTTCTTGTCAAAAAGTTTGCACAATTAAAAAAAATGCATTACCTTTGCACTCGATTTCCCGAGTTATCGAAATACCAACTTACTCTCGGATTTTATCGAGTCGTTATCGTCCCGTTATCCTCTCGTATTTGTCTCGTGAGTAAGTGATCAGAAATGCAGAAGCAGTCTAAAAAATGCGTTAGTTGTTCTTCTGCACGGAAATCGTGTTGTTTATATTGAGGTAAGAAAATTTTTATAACAAATATATTATGGAAACATACATCATCAAGCGCGATGGCAAAAAGGAGTTATTCGCCATCGACAAGATCAAAAATGCCATTTCCAAGGCGTTCTTGGCAGTAGGAGCATTTGCAACAGAGGAAACTCTGACAAACGTTCTTTCGCATTTGCGAGTTAACGGCGAGACTTCCGTAGAGGAGATTCAAAACCAAGTGGAGGTTGCTTTGATGACCGAAGGATACTATCAGGTGGCAAAGGCGTATATGATATATCGCTATCAGCACACAGAGGATCGTGATACCCAACGTCGTTTGGATTTCATGATGAACTATGTGCAGGCCAGCAATGCGGCAGAAGGTAGTAAATTCGACGCAAACGCAAACGTAGAGCATAAGAATATTGCTACGTTGATTGGAGAGTTGCCTAAGCAGGGCTTTATCCGTCTGAACCGCCGTCTGCTGACCGAGCGTATCAAGACTATGTTCGGCAAAGAGCTGGCAGATCGCTATATGCAATTGCTTACCCAGCACTTCATCTATAAGAACGATGAGACCAACTTGGCAAACTATTGTGCATCTATTACGATGTATCCGTGGCTGATTGGCGGAACCAAATCTATCGGTGGTAACGCAACTCCTCCTCACAACCTGAAGTCGTTCTGCGGCGGATTTATCAACATGGTGTTCATGGTTTCGTCCATGCTCTCAGGTGCGTGCGCTACGCCCGAGTTCCTTATGTATATGAACTATTTCATTGAATTGGAGTTCGGTCCTGATTACTACAAACGTGCTGACGAGGTGGTAGATATGAGTCTGAAACGTCGTACTATCGACAAGATTATCACCGATTGTTTCCAACAAGTTGTATACAGCCTCAATCAACCGTCAGGTGCACGTAACTTCCAGTCGGTATTCTGGAATATCAGCTACTATGACCGCTATTATTTCGAGTCGTTGTTCGGCAACTTCTATTTCCCGAACGGAGAACAGCCGCACTGGGATAGCCTCGACTGGTTGCAGCGCCGTTTCATGCGTTGGTTCAACGACGAGCGTACCCGTTGCGTTTTGACTTTCCCGGTTGAGACCATGGCTCTGCTCGCTGAGAACGGCGATGTCAAGGACAAAGAGTACGGCGATTTCACCGCAGAAATGTATGCTGCCGGACATTCGTTCTTTACCTATATCTCGGACAACGCAGACTCACTCTCCAGTTGCTGCCGTCTGCGCAATGAGATTACCGACAACGGCTTCAGTTACACACTGGGTGCCGGTGGTGTATCTACCGGTTCTAAATCCGTGCTGACCATCAACCTGAACCGTGCTATCCAATACGCTGTGCGCAACAATATTCCGTATCAGTCGTACGTAGAAGATATTGTTGACCTGATGCACAAAGTGCAGTTGGCTTACAACGAGAACCTGAAGAACCTGCAAGAGAAAGGTATGTTGCCACTGTTCGATGCCGGATATATCAACATTGGCCGTCAGTACCTCACCATCGGTGTTAACGGTTTGGTTGAGGCTGCTGAATTCCTCGGTATTGAGATCAAAGACTCGCCTGAATATGCCCACTTTGTTCAAGAAGTGCTGGGTATCATCGAGAAGAAGAACAAACAGTTCCGTACTAAGGATGTGATGTTCAACTGCGAAATGATTCCTGCAGAGAACGTAGGTGTAAAACACGCCAAGTGGGATAAGGAAGACGGATATATTGTTCCGCGCGACTGCTACAACAGCTATTTCTACAAAGTAGAAGATACAACCATCAATGTGCTTGATCGCTTCCGTCTGCACGGCAAGCAGTATATCGAGCACCTCACCGGTGGATCGGCACTACACTGCAACCTGGAGGAGCATTTGTCCAAGGAGCAGTACCGTCAGTTGCTGCGTGTTGCTGCTCAGGAGGGATGTAACTACTTCACTTTCAATATCCCGAACACAATATGCAACGACTGCGGTCATATTGACAAACGTTATCTAAAGGAGTGCCCGCATTGCCACTCTAAGAATGTGGACTACCTGACACGTGTCATCGGTTATATGAAGCGTGTAAGCAACTTCTCTGAGGCTCGTCAGAAAGAAGCAGCACAACGCTACTATGCAGAACCGTCCAAAGCGCCGAAATGCTCAAAATAGCATCGTTTGATATCGTTTTTCAAGAGATTCCCGGAGAGGTGACGCTTGCGCTCAACCTCTCCGGTTGTCCTTGTCACTGCAAGGGTTGCCATAGCCCGCATTTATGGGAAGATATAGGTGAACCGTTGACTACAGAACTGCTGGATGGTTTGCTTGACCGATACGGCAGCCAGATAACATGTGTTTGTTTCATGGGCGGAGATCAAGCTCCCGAAGAGGTTTCCCAATGGGCTAAGCGTGTTCACCAATTATCCTTCCGTTCGTCGCCGCTGCGCACAGCATGGTACTCCGGACGAATGAATATGCCCGAATCAGGAGCTTTTGATTATGTCAAACTAGGACCGTACGTAGAAGCACTTGGTGGCTTGAAAAGCGAAAAAACCAACCAGCGTCTCTACAAACGAGTAGGGAATGAGTGGCAGGATATTACTTCTTCTTTTTGGAAGAAAACGCTATAATCACAATCTTTTAATATTGGAACACAATAAACCCCGCGAATTGCTCGCGGGGCTTATTGTTGTTAGTAGATCAGCACTTTGTGACTTGATACTTTTTCACCCTGACGTGCTCGTATGAAGTATATTCCACAAACGAGTGGTAGTGTAACTTTTGTCTCGCCTTCTTCGAATGTGCCGGTTGAGATGAACTTTCCTGTAGATGAATAGAGCTCATATTCACCTTGAATCAATGCATCAATGGTAACTACAGGCATATGTCTTGGCGCTTGAGTCGGATAGACAATAATCGGGTTCACGTAAACATCCGGATTTGGGTCAACGATAGTGAGCGGGCAACTCGGGATGAAGTAGTTTTCTCCGGCGCGCATAGCCTTCATAACGACTTGGTCGCCTGCATGCAGTTGTTTGCTATACAGATAGCCGGCTCCGTTATTTGGTTGCAGCACATCGTTCACATACCATTCTGTTTGTGCGAACTCGTAACCTCCGTTATAATCAGCCTTGAGCGGAGCGACTACATCACCCCAGTTTTGCTCAATAATCCAACTCGGGTACTTGACAAGCACGCGGATACTATCGGAGCGACTGAGACCGCAAACGCCATTATCGAGTACAAGACGCATGGTATAGTAGTCCGGACGAACATAATACGGATGGTTCTGGTAAACGACACTTGCGAACTGCGGCAAATCAACGTGAACAAGCATGTCTTCCTTGAATGCCTCATTGATGACATCCTCAAATCCTTCTCGTTTAGCAAGAGCATCAAAGTAGATGCTGTAATGTGTCGGCCGTTGTCCTGCGTACTCGAAGGATATGTCAAAGCCGTCGCCGTCTGCGCATGCATCGCTAGCGCGAGCCGAAGTGATCGTAGTCGGGTGGGCAATACTCAGTTGCAGCGAATAGATAGCCGATATGTTAGCCTCGAGTTGGCGTACTGTATCGGTATAATATCCTTCGGTGTCATATACATTGCCACGCCAGGTGTAAGCCTGTCCT
Source organism: Paludibacteraceae bacterium (assembly GCA_016280845.1). Lineage (GTDB taxonomy): Bacteria > Bacteroidota > Bacteroidia > Bacteroidales > Paludibacteraceae > Colicola. The sequence goes on from JAEEHO010000324.1 coordinate 5,692, forward strand.
TCGCAGATAATCACTTCCTCTGTAGCCGGGCGTTGGGTCTCTACTACATTCAGGCGTAGCGTGTATGTGCTGTCGCAATCGAGGTGCGTAGGCCATGTGCGATCGTATGTACCGGCAGAAGTATACGTGCGGCCCATCCATGTGTACGACTCATAGTCCGTGATCGTAGCATCCTGAATGAAATGGTACGACGGATTGACTGTCAAATCGAGGTGTAGGATACTATCGCAACCTTCTTTTGTCTTGAGCGTGAAGTCATAGTGTCCGCCGCGTGTGATGGACCTGCCGGCAAAGACAGCAGTATCACCATCGCAGATAGTCATGCGTTCGGTTGGTAGATCATATGCCGGTGAATCATATATCTCTACTCGGTAGAGACTATCCATCGCTCCGCTCACCTTAGAGCGACGCGGGAAGGTATACAAACCGGCCTGCGTGATTACTTCACCGTCAATCTTAATCTCCGAACCCGGACACAACGGCATCGGGTACCATGGCGACAAGTGCTTAGCTATCACAATCTGGAAGCGAACGATACTATCGCAACCATATTGGTTCCTCAGCGAATCAACATAGACGGTGTCTCCCTTCGGATACATTTGCCCATCACGGAAATATGGCAACTCGTCAGATGAGATATATGCTGTCGGAGCAATTGTGACTGATGCCGGGCGGTTGGAAACATCAATGGTGTAAATTGTATCACCATGCTCTGTAGGATGTTCGTAGTGTCCTGCGCCTACTAATCTTCCGAAGAAATCGTAGTAACTACCGCGGCAAATCTCCACATTCTGATGTATTTCAGTCACACGTTTTGAGTTGACAACAATCTGATAGATACTATCACAACCGTGGATTGATATCAGCGTGTCGTAATACGTACCCGGTTGAGAGATATCAATGCCATGTATCTTGGTCTCGTAACCAGGCACAATCTCCTGTTTCTCCTTGATGAAGTACGAATCGTGAACATTCACACGGATGTGGTAAACACTATCAAATCCGTAGCGAGTGGTCAAGAGACTATCGGTGTACAAACCGGATTTGGAGATCTCCTTACCATGCCAATGGATAGTATCCGGCTTACATAGATCAACGGAGTCGAAGAAGAAGTATGACGGATGTACCACCAGGTGGAGGTAATGTATACTGTCGCATCCAAACTTAGTGGTGTCTGAGTATACATAGTCGCCACCCTTCTTGAGTATACGGCCATTGAAGTCAAAGGTCTGCTTATCGGATATGTGTACCGTGTCCTCGCGAGAGAATGTCGGATGAACACGAATGATATATCGTATGATAGAGTCGCAACCCAACAACGAAGGAATCGTATCAGCGAAGATGGTATCTTTGCGGTACTCTCGACCTTTGTACAAGTAGGTGTTTCCTTGACACAAGTTGATTACTCGTTCGTCACGTTTGGTCGGATGAACAATCAGGTGCAAAGTGGTGACTACGTGTGACGAGTCAGTCCATGTTGTACGCAGATCGTAGTCTCCCGTTTCGTTGTACGGTATACCGTGCCATATGTACGGCAGCTCATTGTCGCATATGATGGCGGTCGTGTCGCGATGTACCTCTCTGAGAACAGACAGGACGAGTTCGTGTGTATTGTAGCAATGGTTGCCGTTATCCACTCTGTGCGTGTACGTACCCGCGGTCTTGTAGTAGGTGCCGTAGAAGAGTATTGAGTCTCCTTCGAAGATAGTCTTTTGTTCACGCTGGAAGGATACCGGAATAATGGTGAGGTTGAGTTTGACAATACTGTCGCAACCATTAGCCGCAACCAGAGTATCGCGATATTCGCCTTGTATATTCAGGTTCTGTCCCTTGAATTGGTAGAATCCGTCGCTACAGATTGTGCGTGAAATAGTTGTATCCTTCGGTTGGTTGACAATCAGTTTCATGCCATAGTACATGCGCACGCCGTTGACATAGGTAGTGTCATTGCGATAGATACCGGCAGAGTATAGTGGCGTAACCATTCCATTCCACTTGTTAACCCATTGATATGGCAGGTCATACGAGCAAACCGTAACCGTGGTATCCACAGCCGGATGAACAATCACTTTGAGGACCGTAGTGCTATCGCAACCGGAAGGAGTCTGACCTTTCTGTGTGTAGATAGTATCTTCCGTAAAGATTTGACCATACAGACTCAAGGTTTGGCCTTCGATGATGTGCTCCTCGCGGTAATGGTAGTATGGTTTGTTAACTTTCAGAATCAGGGTGATGATTGAGTCACAACCCTTATCCGTCGTCAATGTGTCTCGGTATGTACCGGCAACCTTCAGATCTTGACCTGCAAAGGTGTAGAAGTTACGGTCGCTCTCGCATATACTATCATAGATAGTAGTGAAGACAGGCTCGTTAATAACAAGTTTCAAACCGTAGAACATACGTTCGCCGTTGACATAAGTTGTGTCGTTGCGGTATATGCCGGCAGCGCGGAGTTCGTTGACTTGTCCATTCCACTTGTTAACCCAACGATATGGCAGATCGTATGAGCAAACTGAAACTATTGTATCCACAGCCGGATGAACGATCACTTTGAGAACCGTAGTACTATCGCAACCCGAAGGAGTCTGACCCTTGTGAGTAATGATAGTGTCGCGGGTGATGAGTTCTCCGTTATAGCTGAAGTTTTGACCTTCCACTATATGCTCTTCGCGGTAGTTGTAGTACGGCTTGTTGACTGTCAGAATGAGCGTAACGATAGAGTCGCATCCGTTAGCAGCTACCAGCGTATCGCGGTAAGTACCGCCTACGGACAGATTCTCTCCATTGAAGGTGAAGAAGTTACCGTCCTTCTCGCATATACTATCGCGGATAATGGTATTCTTTACTTGCAGTACATTAACAACGCGTACGTAGGTGCTATCGTAGCCTTCTTTTGTTTGCAGGTGTTTGTAGTATGTGTCACTATTGTATATTCCCTCTTTGAATACCGCAGAATGATCTGCATTGTACCATGTGTATGGTGTCTCATTCGAGCAGATAGTAACAGTATCGCGGAAGTAATATGTCGGGTGGATGCGCAAACTGAGGCTATCGATACTATCACAACCGGTAGTGGTAGTGAAATGATATGCATATTCTCCTGCAGCTTTCAATTGTTCGGAAGCAATCAGCGTACCGGCTTGCCAGTGTTCCCATGTATATGGTGTATCCACGTCGGCAATGTCAACCGATTGGTGACGATGGTATGTCGGGAATACATTAAGGCGCAACTCGATGATACTATCGCAACCGTATTGAACACTAGTCAGCGTATCGTAGTATATACCCTGGTTGGTCAGGAAGCGTGGTTGGTTGAGTTTGCTCAAACCGAAACGCAAAGAATCTCCCATACACAATGTGTCAACGATAGTGGTACGCAGAATCGGTAGCACGTCAATGTGACGCACGAGCGTGCTATCATATCCGTCATGAGTTTGCAGATGCTTGGTGTAGTCTCCACTGGTGTAGATATCCTTGATGCCTTCCCATTCGTATGGTGTTTGGTCTGCGCATATTGTTATCGTATCACGATACAGATATGTTTGATGAACGCGCAGGCTGAGGCTATCGATACTATCACAACCTGTTGATGCACTGAAGTGGTATGCATATTCACCTGATGCATCGAGTTGCTGACTACCAATCAACACACCGTCTTGCCAGTGCTCCCATGTGTATGGTACTTCGCTGCTGGAGATATGCTTTGTATCGTGGCGGCGATAAATCGGGAATGCATTGAGTCGCATCACAATTATCGAGTCGCATCCATTAGTCAAACGTGTCAGAGTGTCTTGGTAAACACCGGACTTTGACAAGAATCGCGGCATATGCATACGCGTCAGGCCGAAGCGTATCGAATCACCTTCGCATATATTCGAATCAAGATAAGTAACGGTGACCTCATTGTAGTGGACATACAGATCATAGATGCTATCTAATTTGATTCGTGTCTGCAGCGTGTCATAGTAGTGTATGTCTTGGTCTGCATCCGGAGCGGTGTAGGTCTGCTGATATCCGTCAGCCCAGTTGTGCTTCAGAGTAGATTTAGCAAGAGCACAAATGGTGATCGTATCGCAGAATACATGTGTTTGGTGAACCGATATGTGCAAACTATCAACACTATCGCAACCATGGATGCTCGGCATCAGGAAACGATATTCTCCGGCAGCGCGAATGGTGTCGGTCGCATCCTTGAGTGTGCCATTCTCCCACCATGTATGTGTCCAATAATATGGTATCTCGCGGTCCGTAATCATTACCGACTTATGCGTTGCCGGAATGCGGTTGCGAACGTAGAGATGCAGGATCAAGATGCTGTCGCAGAGGTTTGTTCCTGGTACGGTGTCATAGTAGATACCGGCAGTATTGAGATAACGCTCTGTGGTAGTCGTTCCGTTGTGAATGTCAAATCGCAGTGATGTGCCTTCACATATCGTGTCGTACAAATGAATGATCGGTATAAGACGAGTGGTGACATACAGATCATAAATGCTGTCACGACGGTCATGTGTCTTCAGCGAATCAATAACATGGAAAACAGAGTCGCGGCTGCCGGCATTGAATTCGCTGACATAACCGGTATTCCATCTGTATGTTAAGCGCTCCTTGTCTTTTGCGCATACATCTATTGAGTCGCGGAAGTAATATGCTGTGTCAACGAACAAATGCAGTGTATATGTCAGTCGGCACGGCTCACCCAATGTATTAATCTCTTTGGCTGGACCGATAGAATCGTAAGCGCCCGTATAGTAACGCCATGCGCTGCCCCACCAGATAGAGTCGCCCATCAGGATATGTGCAGTTGTGTCTTTTTGTTCCGGATGAACAAACTTGATTGTCCAACGGGTGATACTATCGCACAGATAACCGCGGTCATTGTGCATATAACCATGTTGTACATCCATCCATGCCGAACTTGTTTGAACCGTGTCGTAATAGATGGTGTCCTTCTTTATCCACGTAGTCTTAGGCCAGAAGAGTTGTACCGAATCGCCTTCGCACAGGTAGTATGTGGTATCTTTCGGTTGCTTCTGTCTCGGACGAACAATGATGTGGTGGTAGTAACTGCTGTCACAGTTATATACGATTGTGTCGCTGTGGTATTGTACACCGTTCCATTTACCTTGCCATATGCCGGCGTACTGACCGCCATTTGCAGCGGCAAAGGTCGGGTTGACCAGATTACCCAATACAACAGGATTGTCCACTATGTCTTCTTCGCAACGGAAGGAAGAGTCGTTCTTCGCTAGAGAAGGAATGATACGTAGAGTTAGATTGATAGTAGAGTCGCATCCACAAGCAGTTGTGTCTCTCCATGTGTAGAATCCTTCTGCCCAGATCTCTGTCGGATTTTGACGACCCAAGATGTACGGCAATTCATGCTCGCATATCGTATCAATTATATTTATGCTATAAGTGGTGTCAACTTTGATATGCAAAGTATAGATGGTATCACACGCGATGAGTGTGTCTCTAACGACAGTGTCTCTCTGGTAGTTCTTGTCGTTGAAAGTCACACCTTGTGGTAGGCATCCACGCAATGAGATAGCTGTATCAACCGGTATCTTGACTGTCAAGTCAAGTGTATGGAATGATTTGATACGCCCGTCGTCATAATATGCAGTATCGTGCCATATACCGGAAGTGTAGATGTAATCTGTGTGTCCGCTGAACGGAGTCCACTGATACGGTGTATCACACTGGAAGATAGTGGTAACCTTGTAGTCATCCTCGATTACAATCAATTCGTTAATACTGTCGCAACCTGTGATCTGGCTGGTTTGTAGATCGGTGTATGTACCGCCACTCGTAATCTCTTGTCCGTTCCAGAAGAGTGTCGAATCCTTGCGTAGGATGACGGTCTTTGTGCGTCGCTTAACCGGGAATTGATAGATCTCGGTATAGATAACGCTATCGCAATTATTGCTTGAACGCAACATGGTTGTATCGCGATAGATGCTATCCGATCTTAGGTTGAAATAGCGTTTACCGTTGAGTTCTATATACTCGCCTTCACAGATGCTGATTTGTTGATACATTTCCTTAATCGGATAGATTGTCAAGGTCAGTTTGTAAATACTATCAAATCCGTTAACGGTGAGGTATTTATACTCATATGTCTTTGTTACACCCGGTTCGTGGGAGTGTTCTACATCAATCTTATCCTGCGGACCGTCCAACCAGAAGTACGGAGCTTCGTTCGCGCATATTGCAGTATCTTTTGTGAAGGTATAGGTAGGATAGGTGAATACGACTAACTCTTCGCGGTTGTAGCATCCTCCTTCTGCCAATTCTTCATAGCGATATGTGCCTGCATGATTAATCTTTTGCTCATGCCAGAATCGTGTGGTGTCATTGTCTGCAATCTTCAGCGTGTCGCTAACAAAAGATGCTGTATTGAAATGCAGGAATACCTTAACGATACTATCACAACCATGACGCGTAGTGAAATTAGTAATGATAGTGTCGTCCTTGGTGTAGTCCTGACCGTTATAACGAATCACACCGTTTTCGCTGCACGAGTAGATATGTCGCATAACAGTATCTATTCTCTCCGGCCAAACGGTTAGTTTCAATACGAAGATGGAGTCCGGAGTGGTTGGTGTTGATTCTACAGAATCCACATATGTACCCGAAGTATAGTAGAGATTACCTCTCCATTCGAATACATCACCATCGCATATCTCTTTGAGCGTAGTGAAAGTGTTCGAGTGCTGTGTGGCAGGAATCATTCCGACACCGATCTCGTATGTACTATCACAACCTGTAACGGTGGTATGCTGGTCGCGGAACAAGCCTTCGGTGTTAATACTCAGACCATGCCATTCCAGAACCTCACCTTGTGTGATAGTGGCGGTGTCGTGGTAGTAGTAACTCTGTGACTTGTCAAAGTTGATGCGAACAATACTATCGCAGCCATACTGAGTGGAGGTCAGTGTATCATAAACGACAACCGACTCGGTATAAGTCTTACCTTTCCAGATAACTTGGTTACAGAACTGTTCTGTGCGTGTAGTGCGAATAGCAGGTTTTACGGTCAGTTGCAGTTCATAGATGCTATCTTGGCCGGCAATTGTTTTGTAACGGTCAAAATAACTGGTTGTGGTGCCGACGCCTTGACGGCTCAGGTTGTTCCTGCCACGCCATGAGTAATCATCACCCTCGCAGATGGTTATTGTCTCAAGGAAATGATACTGGGTGTCGTCCAGAGTAAGAATGAGTCGATATGTTTCTTTACATCCTGTTTGCGAGTTGTCGTGATATCTGTTGTATGTACCGGCATCGCTGATTGTTACTGTTTCTTGTTGTCCCTCGTGACTGTAGATCCAGACATAATCGTCTTCTCCATCCCAAGTGGCATTTGTCACATGAACTTGTATCGGGTTCTTTAGGACGGTAATACGATATGTCGTGTCACAACTGTAGCGGTCAAAGTATGTTCCTGCATCCGAATAGGTCTTTCCGTTGAAACTAACGGTTTCTCCGTCGCAGATAGTCAACGTTTGACTCAATTCGTGAGACTCCAATACGGTCAGATGCAGACGATAGAGAATCTTGTTGTTTCCTTGTGTCTCTATACGTTCGTATGTCTTGGACTCGCGTCCGGTGATACCGTGCCAATACAGAACTTCGTTCGGGCATACTGTGGCGACTGTATCAATCGTATCCACATAGTCGGTGAATAGAACCAGGCGAACGATACTATCGCAACCAAATTGGTTGGTCAGCGTCAAGTCATAGATGCCCGGAACCGAGTATGTCTCTCCTGTTACAGACCATGTGTATTCTGTTGTTCCGTCTGTCAAATGAGGAGCCACCAAACTGGTGTCAATATCCATCACATTCAGAGTCAGTATAACAACTGAGTCGCAGCCGTCTTGATAGTATGTGTGTGTATATACACCCGGCTCGGTATATGTCATACCACCGAATGTCAAACTGTTACCGCGACAGATAGTCTTTTGAATGTTGGTAGCAGGAATATTCTTGACGGTCAGAATCAAACGATGGTAAATACTATCGTTGTTCCCGTCCTTGGTCTTCTCAATCTCCTGATACTGACCTTCTTGTGTGTAACGTCTGTTGCGCCAGTCATAGTAGTCGCCCGCGCATATGGTCGCGCGCGTTTCTTCTATTAGGTCGTGTTTGTTTGCTATTACAGTAACGATACTGTCACATCCGTTGGCTGTGGTGAAGATGAAATCGTGCGCTTCGCCCTGGTTGAACTGGTAACCGCGGTAGTAAACCGGGAATCTGACAAATTCAACCTGCTCTGTGGTATGCTTTATCGGATTGACGGTTAGTGTCAGGTGGTAGATGCTATCCATTCCGTTAGCGGTTTGCATCTCCTTGTAGAAATCGTAAACACCTGCATTCAACGAAGCGTATGTCTGACCATTGACAGGCCAAGTGTAATTGTCACCTTCGCATATGGTTGCATTTTGCTCAAAGTGGTAAGAACTGTTGTCTACAGTCAAAATCAGTCGATACAGATCGTTGCAGCCTGTGGTGTTGTTGTATTCCAGATGCGAATAGGTTCCGGCTGCGGTGATGACGGTGTCTTTTGTGGTTCCGTTGATAACTAACCGCCATGTGTATGCGTCATCACCGTTGAATGTCGCTTGCGTAACATACGTTGTTGACGGATTCTGAGAAACAGTTATGCGATAGATGGTATCGCAGTTGTATGCCACATCGTATGTTCCCGGCTGCGAATAGGTGTTTCCGTTGAAACCGACTGATTCGCCGGCACAGATAGAGAAGTATTTCTCTACTATCTTTTTGTTTAGACCTGTTACCTGCAGATCTAGGCGGAAGAGTATCTTGTCACCGTTTGCTTGTGTCTCTACGTTTTCGTAATGACCTGCGGTGTAGTAGCGTACGCCATGCCATTCGATGGAATCGCCGCTACATATGGTTGCAGCGGAATCAACGGTGTCCACATGGAATGCGGTCAGTACCAATCGAACGATACTGTCGCAACCAAGTGCATTCTGCATGATGGTATCGCAGGTGTAAGGCGTAGTATATGTTTTGCCGGTTACATCCCAAGTGAATGTCTGACCTTCATCGCGACGGAATACCTGAGTGGATACGTTGACGTCAGCAATGTTTAGGTGTAGCGAAACGATTGAATCACAGCCGTTTGACGCTATCAGGGTGTCATAATATACACCTCTCTCTGTCAGTTGTTTGCCACCGAAAACGATGTAGTTTCCGCGGCAGATGATGGTATCTCTCGAACCACCGATTACTGACGGCAGTACGGTCAGTTTCAAGCAATGATAGATGCTGTCATAGCGGCCGTTTTTGGTCTTCTCTGTCTCGTTGTATTCGCCTGCAACGGTGTAGCGCTGGCCGCGCCATTCGTAGTACGAACCTTGGCAGATAGTCTTTTCTTCGATGTCTCTGACGATGCGGCGTGTGGCTATGATAGTGATTATGCTGTCGCAACCCGAAGCGTTAGGAATGGTGTCATAATAGGTTCCTTCGTCCGGCATAGTTATTCCGCGATAGGAAACCGGGAAAGAGAAGAACGTAATGTGCTCCGTACTGCGACCGATAGGATTAACTGTCAGATGCAGAGTGTAAGTGCTGTCTTTGCCGGCGATAGTAACGTAATTGTCCACATAATCAAACGTTTGACCGATGTGTTGCGTGCCGAGATTAGTATGCCCGTGCCACTCGAAATCTTCGCCTTCACAGATGGTCCGGCTCTCTTCAAAATGATACTCGTTGCTATCCACCGTCAAGATGAGGCGATAGATATCCAGACAGCCTGCGGCATTCGGGAACGAATATTCGTATGTTCCGGCTTCCGTTTCCGGATAGGAGTGCGAGGTTCCGTCTTGGGTATCGAAATTCCAGTTGTATGTGTCCTTGCCGTTGAAGGTAGCATTGGTAATGTATACGGAGTTCGGCTGGCGTGATACGTTGACATAATAGGTCGTGTCGCACGTGTAATAGTCTTCGTACATACCCGGTTCGCTGTAGGTCTTGCCGTTGAATATGACGGACGTGCCTTCGCAGAATGTGAGTTGCTTGTTGATGACAACCTGTTTCTTGACGGTCAGATGAAGGATATATAATCGCTTGTCACCATTCGGAAGATCCACCAAGCGGGTGTAGTCGCGCGTAGCGTAGCCGACTATTCCATTCCATTCCAAGGAATCTCCCGGACAGATAGTAGCGCTATACTCAATGGTGTCAACATGTTGGGTCGTTAAGATCAATCTTGCTACCGAGTCACAGCCGAATCGGTTGATGAATGTGCGATCGTAAACACCTGTTTCTGTGAATGTTTCTCCATTCCATACGAACGAGTTACCGGCTGTTATAGTATGCGGGAAAATAGTCGTATCCGGCTTGACGACATTCAGTGAGAGTACTACTATAGAGTCACAACCGGACACCTTGAACGTGTCTCGGTGAATGCCGGTGGTTGTGTAGCGCTTACCTGCGAGAGAATAGTAACCACCGTTACATATCGTAGCGTTGGTGTATGTTACCGGGATGTTTCTTACCGTCAGGTGCAGTATGTGTGTGATACTGTCGCGAAGTCCGTCTTTGCTCATCTCCTGAACAGTATAGGTTGCTCCTTCGGTGAATCGCCATCCTTGCCAGTCATAGTATTCGCCCTCGCAAATAGAAGCATACTTCTCGTCCACAACATTTCGCTGGTTGACGGTGACATGATATATGCTGTCGCAACCGAGCGAGGAAATGTACGTTATATCTTGCGTACTCGGAAAATCAAATCGCATGTTGCGGTAGTAGAATGGGAAAGCGCTCTCATCCACTTCGATCATTTCGTTTTTCTCGAAGCGCGGAACTACGGTCAGGTGCAGCGCATAGATGCTATCGCGACCGTTTGCGGCATTGTGCTTGATTCTGTAGTCAGTATCCGAGGTATAGTAGGCTGTGCCTTCCCATACATAGGGCGCATCATCTTCGCAAATAGTAGTGTCTTTCACGATGTAGAAGGCTGTGGATGGGAAGCGTTCTGTTACTGTCAGCGTGTACGTACTGTCGCAGCCCGTGCGTGACTTGTATGTACGCTCGTATGTGCCGGGTTTGTTGATGGTCAGGTTGCGCCATACAAACGATTGTCCGGCCTCCAGCTCACGAGTTTCGCTGAAGTGGTAGGAAAAACCGAAATTGACAACATAAACGTGAATGCTGTCCTCGTTTGGGCTCGCCACCTTAATGGTATCTCGAATGATTGTGTCCTTGAAAACTTGGTTAATGCCGTCAAAAGATATCGTATCACCCGGACACAGGTTAAAATGTCGAATGTCAATAATACCGTTCGCTGCGTAACCATTTACCACAGCTGCGCACATCAACGTTGCGCAACACAATAGTGTATACAAGTGTTTTTTCATAATCGCGTAAGTCTTTTTTGTTCTCTCTTAGGTTTAGGTATATTAGTTGTAGCACATGCATCCATGGTGGAATCCCACGCGTGCCGTACGGCTACCTCCGATCAGGTAAGTCAGTTTCAGCCCCGTGAAGAACGGTACGGTGTGCGACGGGTGAGCAAAAGTGTTTACGTGAGGATTGATCATTACTTTGGTAGCATCCCACTTGCCGGGTTCTACCTCCGCGGTTAATTTGGTTTTCCATGTCTCGCCTTCACGGTCACGCAGCTGCGTGTTCAGTCCGTATTCGAAATAGAATGCTGCCTTCAGAATATGGCATATACGGCTCCGGGAAGGAACAAAAGAAAGAAGGTCGTATCCGATTTCGCCGACTATAGAAGCACCTACATTCAGATTGACGCGGTCGGTGCTCTCGTAGCTGTAGTCGGTATAGCCGTGCTCAGGCATATCTGCGAACGTCACCTGATATTCGTTGTTCGTTGCGCTCAGGTTAAATGTACCGTTGGTGCGAACGATAGGGTTGATGGCGTAACTCACTTTCACGCCACCGCCCACATGAAATCCACGAAAATAGTAACCTATCATAACAGGCACATCAACGTAGTTCCATTCCATATAGTCTGTCTGACTGACGAGGTAATGAAAAGTTGTCGGTTTGTTTTGTGTGTCCAGGCCCTCGTGATTGTCGATATACTCGTCCACTTCCAACGAAGAACGATGGAAAGTCAATTGTGCACCGACGCTGGTCCATAGACCGCTGTTGCGGAATTCATAGCCAAGGCCTACCGAACCACCGGTATCGCCATGTGGAGTAGAGTTAGGAAGTGATGTTTGTAGCATCGAATATCCGACGCTGCCACTGATGTAACCAAAATGGAAATTGTCTCCGTCTTCGAACGCACTACGATGTCTGGTCCAGGTCTGGGCACTTGCCCCAATAGCCACAATTAACACCAAAATGCAATAGAAAAGTCTCCGACTTGTTTGTCTTAGAAAAAAGTATCTCATGGTCTTGTGTTTATATTCAAAATTAAGTATTAGGTAACGTAACGCGCAACACGCTTGTGACGCGTATTTCTATATATAGAATAAATCAGGGGGCAAAATTACAAAAAAAAAATGAAACATGCAATTTTTTTAGAAAAAAAGTTAATTTTTTTTGCTATTTTTTTCCTTGATGTAGCAATTTTGGTACTTTTTTCAAAAAAAAACACGAAAGATTTGCACATGTCAAAAAAAAGCAGTACTTTTGCACCCGCTTTTGAAAAACGAAGCATTTGTACATCGTACTTTGTAACTTTGTACATCTCGCGAGCAATGCTCGCTCGATGGTGGTCTTAGCTCAGTTGGCAGAGCATCGGATTGTGGTTCCGAGTGTCGTGGGTTCGAGCCCCACATTCCACCCTTCAGACATCCTTCGGGATGTCTTTTTTTTGTTGTAGCCTGTACCTGCGGTACTTATTATCTGTTCGTCCAAGCGTATTTGTAAGCAAGCTTCCATACGCTTGTGCAAACCGCTAATATCCATACGGATTAGGCTACAATACAAAAAAAAATCGGTGGATGTGCGGGCTCTTAAACCCAGGTTCTTATCTCGCTGCGCTCGAACGATCTGCGCTTTGCGCTGTGCTCCGCCGCTTCGCTCTGTCGATCGGCGCAATGCGCCGTGCGAGCCCCACATTCCACCCCAAAAACAAGTCAGCAGCCTTTAGGGTTGCTGACTTTGTTTTTGTTGGAGTGTGTCTTGGCTCGAAGCCATTTTCATCGGGGTCCCCGAGAATTTAAATTCTTGGGGAGAGCGCAGCGCAAGGCGAAAATAACCGACTTGTCTGAAAACGGCTGCAAAATTACTGCTTTTATTAGAACTGACCAAAAGTTTGTAACGTATAAGTGAATTTTTTTGAGATTAGAAGCGGTATCGTTCCACTTTTTGCTTCTCCTCTTCGTTTTTATAGAACACGCGCATAAAGGTTGCCGGCATTATTCCTATTTCAGTAATCTTGCCTTGTTCATCATTCTTGACATAGAATCCCATATATCCGCCTTGCTCATCACGCGCGTTGGTAACCATTAAATACGGGTAGCCACCATTATAGACCATCATCGCAAAATGGTATTCGCGATAGGCTCGTTGCATGGCTGATAATTTGTTTTCGAGATAATCCAAATACTCGTCTTTTGAATGCATCTCTTTCATTGCATAGAAAGTGTGATAGTGCAGATCATCGTGCAAGTATTTGCGTACAGGCTCATTAGTGTACGTCGTATACGCTTCCTCCAATGCGCGCAAGAACTCTTCTTGCAGTTTGATTGATTCTTCTTTAGTTTTGATTTCCATAAAATGTGTTGTTAGTTTGGTCAAACGTCTTGAGGTTATGTGCGTTTCCATCGAGGTGGCCAAACATGCTATTTGCTATAGAACTAAGAGCAACTCCAGGCGTAAATTTATACAATTGCAACTTCTATGTTAAAACCATTTTGATGCAAGAGAGTTTCAATTTGTGCTTTTAATTCGTCTAAATTCTGATGTGTTCTTTTCGAGGCAATTAGTACCGCAATTAGACATTCATGAGGTAGTTGCCGAATTATATGCTGCTTTCCATTAGATCTCTCATATACTTTTTCTCCTTCTTGGGGATTGAGGACTAATCTCCACTCTTTTTCATCTTGCCATTTTGTCCTTTTAACCCTAAAACCATTCATGTGAATTACAAACTTAGCTGCTATATCTTCTATTGTTTTTCCAAAAACATTTGGGCAATTACTATCTGTATAAACACATGGCATGAATTCTACAATTCTTTGGAATATAGGTGTATTCCGTGAACTAAGTACGAGAATAATATTTCCGTAGTCATCTGCGGCATCTCTCATAAACTCTCTACTCTCAGAGAAACAAGAGATGAAAGTGGCTATTAAAGCATCTTTAGGTATAAATTTGTTTTCGTAAACCCATTTCAATTCATCTGGATCATTCCTCATCTGATCGCTACGAGTAATATGTAATTCGAGGTCTCCATTGTGATTGAAGATGATTCCCGTAAAACCATTAATATCTGTACAATGATAAATGCATGCGGGTAAATCGGTCCTATGTGCTTTGTGTTCTTGCGCCATAGTAGTTTAAATTATTCTTTTTCAAATATTTTATAACCGCGATAGATATAATAACGTCCCTTATGGTTCTTATTAGATAACATTGCCCATAAGTGAGTTTTTGAAACGCATAAAGGATGGTTCTTATCTACTTTTATGATTTCTGTTGGCTCTGCATTCTCATCCTCTATTGCCGGATATAAATTGTATTCGTCATAAAAGTAGTCTTTTATGTTATTAATGTCAGGGAAATCAATATTGTAACTTCCCATAGACCAGTGTTTTTCTTCTATCTTATACAATTTATGCATATATGAATCTCCTAACCCATGCTTTATTGCTTCGTTGATTTTATTATTCACATACCATCTATGTATGTAGTAGCACAAAAAGACAAATGCAATAATGCCAAGAATGGTCTCATAAGTATACTCATTTAGCAAATTTATTCCAGAGAATATCGCTTCTAATCCATAGAATATTGCGATTAGAATAAAGGCGATAATCATTATTCCTAATAGATACATTCCGACCGATTGAAAAAAAGACTTTAGCATATCCATGATATTTTTAAT
This sequence comes from Paludibacteraceae bacterium, assembly GCA_016280845.1. Classification (GTDB taxonomy): domain Bacteria; phylum Bacteroidota; class Bacteroidia; order Bacteroidales; family Paludibacteraceae; genus Colicola. The sequence goes on from JAEEHO010000324.1 coordinate 20,744, forward strand.
AATAAGTTATTTTATATGGAGTAAAAGGAACTATCTTCTTGCGCAAAAATTTTGGTAATAAGGCTACACACAATTTAGCCTTTAGAGAGAGAGTTATGCGGTCTTGATATCTTTTCGGTACAGTAAGAGATAATGATGAGCACCACAAAAATGCATCATCTCCAATGTACTTAATGCTTTGAGGAATTACCAAGCGTCTTAGTTCCTCGCACACAGAAAAAGCGCTAATACCAAGAGTCTTTAATTTGCTGCCTAAATTTACTTCTTTTAGATTCCTACTTCCGCAGAAAGCCCTATCTCCGATCACTTCTATATTGTCCGGGAGTGTTATCTTTTCTAACGAAGTGCAATAAGAAAAAACACTTTCTTTTATTTCAGTAATACCTATTGGAATATTTATCTCAACGAGAGACTCACAATTTTGGAACGCCTGTTTCTCAATGTTAACAACGGTATCTGGTATAGTAATCTTAGTTAATGCTTTACATCCATAAAATGCTTTCTCTCCTATTGTTTTAACACCTTCAGGAATAGAATATTCACCTACCATGCCTTCTGGACATTTAATCACAGAAGAACAATCTTTACTATACATTACTCCATTTATTGAACAATAATTGGGATTCTCAGGTGATACACTTATCTGCTTCAAGCCATAAGGATAGGACTCAATGCTATATAAACTTTTGGGTATGTAGAGTGTTGTTGACTCATCACATGTGTGAAAAGATAAAGCTAAAGGTTCGATATGGGTGACACTTTCGGGGATGTTAATTGCTTTAAGACTAGTACACTCAAATAGTGTATCTCGAAGTCTTGTAATTCCTTCTGGTAAGTTGACTTCTGTTAACTTTATACACATACTGAATGCACCGCGCCCTATTTCTGAGACACTATCTGGCAATGTGATTTTCTCAATGTATCCACACATGCAAAATGCATGTTTTTCGATTGTAGTAACCCCATCGGGTATTATATATGCTCCTCGAAAATCTTTTGGACATTTAATAAGTGTCTTGCGGTCTTCGGAGAATTCAACCCCATATTTATCAATGTATGCCATGGTAATGTAATTTTGCGGCCGCAAAATTACTAAAAAAAAATGATATAAGCAAGTTTTTCTTCTCAATTCGTCCAGAATTGTGCATTTAGAAACAAAAATCTTGCGTTAGGGATTGGAAGGACTACGGTTTCTTGATGATTTGTTATATGGAGGCATTTCGCCTGCAAAGGTACTACTTTTCTTGAAATATGTAAGTTTGGAGCAAAATTTGCTATTTATATGTTACTTGGGGGTGTTTTGCTTGGTTATGGAGGCAATAACGAAATTGCGGAGAAGTTGGTAAGGCTTGGCGGCTATTTAAGGTATAGCATCCTCTCCAGTGCATTCACGGCGGAAGTTATGTCTTGTTCAAAGCGAGTGTGTTCCTTCAGAAAATCGGCCTTGCCGTCAGAGATCGTCCTCAATAACTCTCCGCTCATTTCGTCCACGTAAGACGCGATGGCATATTCGATGTCATCCTTCTGCCAATCGAGCGAGGAATGAATATAGACGTTCCGCTTCTGATGCAGAAAACTATAGGCTATTTCTATGGCTTCCTTCGTAATCATGCGTCGTAACCGATGGGTCTAAACTGCTGCTGTTTGTCGCTCCATACGAAGCCATTGGTGAGGAGGTGATTTTTCATTTGTTCCGGTTCCCGGTCAAATGCATAGCAAAGCGCTTCGAGCGAGTCGAACTCTTCTTATCTCCGCTCCGCTTCGAACGATCTGCTGCGCTGTATGCATCACGCAGGAGCATGTTCACGCTCGATACGAGTATAGCAGGGTTTTGTGGTAGATGGTCCATATCTTAATGTTCTCTTATAAGTTGCTCAGTATTGATGATTATTTACTAAATAGTTGCCGAAAAAATTCTACGGCACTATTCACTACTTCGTTGCGGTGGGAGGTGATGGTGTGATTGACGCCGTGAATGACACGAAGCATAGCCTGGTCTCCGTATGTCTCTGCGTATTTCTCGCTACACCAAAGCGGCACAATCGTATCTTTGTCGCCATGCAGCAGTAAGACCGGTCCGTGATAAGCCGCGGCAGTTCCAAAGATGTCGAGTTGCTGCGTGGTGAGCAAGTATTCCCGGCCAAGTCTCATGACGCCCCAACAGCGGATGTACTCCGGCGGGTTCTGCGGGTCAAAGCGTGCGTTGAAGAACTTACCGGCTTGGCACGCCTCTTTGATGACCGATCCGGGAGCCACCAGCACAACTCCTGCAGGCTTCTTTGGCTCAGAAGCCAGACGTCCGGCTGTCATAGAAGCAATCACGCCGCCTTGCGAATGGCCGAGTAATCCCACCTGGCTGACGTATGGCAATGTCTGAACGTAGTCCCACACGGTGCGTGCGTCCGCCAGTTCTTTCTCGATGGTCATGTCCTGCATACGTCCTTCGCTCTTGCCATGTCCGTTAAAATCGAGGCGAATGGAAGCGATACCTGCCCGGGCAAGACCCTTGGCGAAGGATGGGATAGGTACGAAGTCCTTACTGGCGAAGATACCATGCATCAAAATCACCATCGGCACCCGGTCTGTCATCGGGTCAAAACCCTTAGGGAGTGTGATGGTGCAAGCTATCTTACCCTGCGGTCCCGAGAGGTAGAGCTTCTGTTCGTTCTTGCCGCATGCATGTAAGGGGAAGACGAGCATGAGCAGCAAGGCTATTGCTACGCTATAGCGTTGTATGAATCGTTTTTTCATATTTTATTCATTTTGTTCTCCTTCGACACTCTGTCGATTATAATCAAAGAAAAAGCCAGCCCTAGCTCCTTGATAGGAGGGGGAAGGCTATGTTTTCTTTATGCTCTGGAGCCATTCGGCGCACTCGTCGGCCATTAGGGCAATGAGTTTGGTGTAGTAGGCGTTCAGTTCCGCTTCGGACATTCGGTTCAGTCCGGCCATGTTGTGTTGCAGCGTCAGCAGGATGCGCAACATGCGCCGCGTGAACTGCTCATCGTCAAAGTAATTGATGAGGGCAATGATGTGCTTGTATGGGCACAGACGGTGACCGCATTCCCAGGCGTTGTAGGTGGCATGAGATATGTTCAGACTCCATGCTATCTGTTCTTGTGTCGCTCCTTTGCGCTGACGTGCTTGCAGCAAAGCACTCGAGAAATCATACAGTATATCCATAGCGCATTAGGATTTAGTGGTTGGGTTGTCTGTTCCGCCTTTCAGAAAGTACGGCATGAACTCGTCCGGTTCGTCCACGCTGATAGCAATCGGGCACCCTTTGCGGCGATAGATCAGGAATGCTTTTTCGCGGTCGGTGACGTAGGCGCGATAGTGGCCTATACCTTTGGTGTGAAACCAACCTATATTGCCGAACACGCCGCCTATGCCGAAGGTGCGGACCGTGTTGGTTATGCTCATCAGTTTGTCTGCCCGTTCTATACGGTCTATGTTCTCATAGGGTATATGTATCGTGCGCAGGAGCGTGTGTATACCTATTCCTTCGTCGGTGGTGATGATGTACTGCGGATAGACGAAGAAGGCCGAGAGCATGCTGAGCAGTAGAACACCGGTGAGAATCAGCACGGTTTTCACGTCTGCACCCAGTGTGACGGAGTAAATCAGGTCGCCGATAGCAAACAGCACTACCACAAAGCATATAGCTGTTGAGTAGCGAATCGTTTTGCTCATCGAACATTCATAAATGGTTTTCATAAGCGTAGTGTTTTCAAATTCCGGTGCAAAGGTACTGCTTTTTTCCTCTCGCTCTTATCAGTTTTGTTGATAAAATGCACCACAGGCCTCAAAAGTCAAGTTTTTTACGTAATAAACTTGACAATTCTACTGCAAAATTACAAAAAAAATCCCACATACGCAAGTTTTTGTGGGACTTTTTTGTTTTTTCTATCAATATTTCACCACTGTTCCTATAGGAGCATCCAATAGGTTGATATGGTTTTTCGTTGCTATGTCGTGTGCCACGCTGTCCGGCTCGTACCATGGATGGACAGAAAGAGCGAACTTGTCATGATGGACGGTGAAGACCTGCTTGGCTTGAAGATCAAGGATGACCTTCTCAAGGTCTTCCGGCGTGGTGTGGATGTATTTCCAATTGGCATTGTATTGTCCATTCTCCAATAGCGCCAAATCAACCGCTCCGAAATGTTCATGTATTTCCGCAAACCGTTTATCATAACCTCCGTCACCACCGACATAGACCTTACGGCCATCGGCTTCCACCATGAACGATGCCCAAAGTGTCTGATTACGTTTGCCCAACAATCTGTTGCTAAAATGCCGACTTGGTAAGCAGGTGATTGTTATCGTGTCTCGAATAGCTGTCTGCCTGCGGAGGCTCTCTGCCCAATCCATCTCTGTGATTTGCTCATTCGTATAGCCCCAATAACGCAGATAATCGGCGATTCCAAGTGGACAGACAACCATCTTCACGCGCTCACGGATGTCACGCAAGGTCGCATAATCCATATGATCCCAATGCTCGTGCGTGATGATGAGCACATCGATATCCGGCAAGTCTTCCGGTCGATAGATGTCCGTGCCCTCAAAGGCTTTCAGCATCATTGACGACGGCCATTCGGGTTTCAGCAATGGATCAACCAAGTACCGCTTGCCGTTCAAACAAAACAGGTACGACGAATGTCCGAACCATACGAGCCAATCGCTATCGGTCGGCAGGTTTTTGAGGTCGGTCTTAACCGCAGGTATCGGTTGTTGCGGCACACGCAGCGTGTCTTTGTTCGTCAGAAAACGCCATAATGTACCCCTCGTGCTTGCGGAGTCCCCTGTGAATTGCGGAGTCGTCACCTGGTTCTGGAACATCCCGTCTCTGTAGTTCGGTGATGCCTCAATACGCTCCTTTGATACATGTCTCCACAGCCCGAACGCGGGATGTGACAATACCGCCAACCCTGCTCCGACAAGCAGCAGAATGACACTTAATATGATTAGTAACACTTTCATTTGCATATCTCTTTCAGGTCTCCATGAATCGCAATCCGACCAGCGCTTCTCCGTCTGACTCAAGAACAATCATTCCCAACGGCGATAAATATGTTGCCGTGTATAACTTCATAATGCATACTATTTATTCATACTGTCAAATTTAAAAGTTGCTTGCAAAGGTACTACAAAATAATTAATTGTGCAAATTATTTGGCCTAATATATATAAAATGCTTGCATAATTTAAGGTTATTGTGGTATTTTACTTTTGACTTTTGTGGTGTTGATGGTCATGTTATTACACTTTTTCAAACGAATAAAATGTGTTTTGTTACACTTTTTCAAACGAAAAAACTGCTTGCAAAGGTACTACAAATTTTCCAAATATGCAATAAAAACTATAAAAATTTGCTCAAATCGAAAAAAAATTGTAATTTTGCAGGCGGAAAAGAAAGGCACATACCAACCACTTTCCCATTAAACGTTCATTCGTTACACATTACACTTTACACATTGCACAAATTTGCTACACATGTATAATCATAACTCGCACATAATCAGCGTAATAGGGGGGGGGTAAATCGCTAACCTCGAATAACTATTGTGTTCCCGTATCAGGCGGCCACTATCTTCACGGATAGTTGCCGCTTGTTTTTGTGTGTGGGTATGAGAAAGAAATGAAAGGATAAAATCATGTTAAAAACTATTGGAATTGTCATATTAGGAATTCTTGCCTGGTTGTTAGGGCTATATCTTTTCAACTGGATTATGGAAGAATTAATGAATCGCTAAATTACTACAGATATACAAACACTCAACAGGATAAGAAATAAATACAATATATGAAATACGAATCCACCTTTAACGCCATTGACGGCATACTCCGCAATGAAGCCGGTTGTAGTAACGAACTCGACTACATTGAGCAGACTTCGTGGCTGCTTTTTCTTAAATATCTCGATGACCTTGAGACCGAGCGCGAAATGGAAGCGCAACTCAATGGCAAAGAATACAAAAGGCTGATTACCGGTTTTAACCGGTGGAGTTCTTGGGCTGCACCCAAGACGAAAAAAGGGGAATTAGATGTCATCAACGCGATGACGGGCGACGACCTTGTGGATTTTGTTAACAATAAACTTTTCCCTGCGCTCAAGCAATTCAAAAACTCTGCGCCTACAGCGGATACACTCGAATATAAGATTGGCGAGATTTTCTCTGAGCTCCGCAACAAAATCAATAGTGGTTATAACATGCGCGAGATTATCAATAAGATTGACACGCTGCATTTTCAGTCTGCGGACGATAAGCATGAAATGACCGTCCTTTATGAGGACAAAATTCGTCGTATGGGTAATGCTGGACGAAATGGTGGCGAGTACTACACTCCCCGTCCACTTATTCGCTCTATCGTGCAAGTAGTCAATCCGACTATTGGTGAGACCGTCTATGACCCTGCTTGTGGTTCGGCCGGCTTCCTCTGCGAAGCGTTCAACTATATGTCCGAACAAGTTAAGTCCGTGTCAGATGCCGACAAGTTGCAAAAATCCACTTTCTATGGTAAGGAGAAGAAAGGACTGCCGTATATTATTGCTACGATGAACATGATTTTCCACGGTGTAGCAGCCCCCAATATCGTGCGCGGAAACACTCTTGCGGAGAACCTTACGGGCATTATGGAGAAAGACCGCAAGAACGTCATCCTTGCCAATCCTCCCTTTGGTGGTAGTGAGCGTGCAGAGGTACAGCAGAACTTCGATATCAAGACCTCCGAAACGGCATATATGTTCATGCAGCATTTCATCAAGATGCTCAAGGTCAACGGTCGTGCAGGTATCGTCATCAAGAACACTTTCCTCTCCAACGGCGATGCCGCTGCCGTACGTCGCAAACTACTGGAGGAATGTAATGTACACACGATCCTCGACCTGCCTTCGGGAGTGTTCACCGGTGCAGGCGTCAAGACCGTGGTGATCTTCTTTACCAAAGGCGAACCGACACGTAAGATATGGTACTACCAACTCAATCTCCCTCGTACCCTCGGTAAGACGAACCCCCTTTCCGAAGCCGATTTGGAGGAGTTCATCCGTCTGCAAAAGACCCAAACCGAGTCCGAAAACTCATGGCTGCTCGATGTCTCTACTTTAGGCGAGGACTGCGACCTGTCCGTCAAGAACCCCAATAAGCCCGAGATCATCGACGACCGCACTCCGTCGCAAATACTCGATACCATCGCGTCTCTCAACGCGGACTCCGCTGAACTTATCCAACAAATCCGTGAAATGCTATGAGAGAGCTAAGAATAAAAGATATATGCGATAAGGGTTCTTCTAATCTCAAACAAAAAGATGTAGAGAACGGCAAAGGAAAGTATCCTGTTTATGGAGCAAGTGGTATTAGTGGTTATATAGATACGTACCATCAAGAAAAAGAATATATATCGATAGTAAAAGATGGTTCTGGCATTGGTCGTGTTTCATTCATGCCTGCTCGTACATCTGTAATTGGAACTTTGCAGTATATTTTGCCCAAAGAGGGTTATAATATAAAATATATATCATATTGTTTACAAAGTCTCAATTTGTCTGAATATAAGCAAGGAGCCGCTATTCCTCATATTTATTTTCGCGACTATGGAGAATTTGTCGTGAAGGTAGAAGAAAATATAGCCGAGCAAGAGCGGATAGTGGCTCTTTTAGATGATCAGTTTGCGAAAATTGATGCCCTAAAAGCCAATGCCGAGCAACAACTCCAAGCCGCCAAAGACCTCTTTCAATCCGCCCTCAAAGAAATGCTTACACCTAAAGAGGGATGGGATGAAAAAGAATTAAAATCTATTGGTAAAACGCAAACGGGCTGTACTCCCTCTATGTCTCATAAGGAGTATTACAATGAGGACTATATACCATTTATAAAACCATCAGAAATTAATTACGATGGTATAGGAGGTATCAATTATGATACTCAAAAACTCAGCAAATTAGGAGCTGAAAATGGAAGAGTGTTTGAAGCGGATTCGATTTTTATGGTGTGTATTGGAACTATTGGCAAATTGGGGTATAGCAAAAAAATTGTATCATGTAATCAACAGATAAATGTTGTAACCCCTCATGATGAGTACTATTCCAAGTTTGTGTATTATGCATTATTAAATCCTACATTTCAAAAAAAAGTTGAAATAATTGCAAGAAGCGCACAAGCTACATTGCCTATAATTAGCAAAGGAAAGTGGGAAAAATTAACTGTTCAAATCCCCTCTCTCCCCGAGCAAGAGCGCATCGCTGCACGCCTTGACGCCATATCGGAAAAGGTGAAAGCCCTACAAGAGAATTACGACAAGACATTAACCCTCTGCAATGACCTCAAACAGGCATTGCTTAAATCTATATTTGAATAATGGACGAATCAACGACCAGACGAAAGAAGATTGACCCCGCCCTCTATGCCGTAGGCTGGGAGCAAGTACCGGGCAGTGAAATCCTGAACGAGCAACGAGCGTACCTTATTGCTCCGGGACGAGTAGAGCGCGCCAAAGAAAACCGCCACCCGAAAAAGGTGGACTATATCCTTGAATATAAGGGTATCAAATTGGCTGTCATTGAAGCTAAAGCCGATGAGATAGATGTGGCTATCGGCATCAAGCAAGCCAAAGAGTACGCTTCTATGTTGCAGATACGATATGCGTATTCCACCAACGGTGATGAGATCTACTTTATCGACATGGGTGTCCGCGATGCTATGGGCAACTATCTTATCCCGTCCACAGAAGGGTTGATTGACCATTTCCCGTCACCGCAAGAGTTATGGCAAATGACTTTCCCGGATGTCAATGAGTGGCGCGATAAATTCAACCTCGAACCCTTCAACCGTGGAGGAGGCCGTGAACCGCGCTATTATCAGGAGATAGCCATTACTAACGTCCTCAACGCGGTCGCCAATGAGCAGAACCGTATTCTGCTGACTATGGCAACGGGTACGGGTAAGACATACGTCGCTTTCCAGATTTGTTGGAAACTCTTCCAAACCAATTGGAACAAGCGCCACGACGGCAAGAAGCCCCGTATTCTCTTTATCTCTGACCGTAACGTCCTCGCCAACCAAGCTTCCAACGACTTTGAGCAGTTCAACGAAGATGCGATGGTGCGTATTACGCCCGAATGGCTGCACAAAAATCATGACATAGTACCTACGGCACGGCATATATACTTTACTATCTTCAATACGTTTATGGTAAATGATGAATCGGGCAAACCATACTATAAGCAATACCCTGCGGATTTCTTCGACTTCATCATTATAGACGAGTGTCATCGTGGCGGTGCTAACGACGAGAGCCAATGGCGCGAACTGATGGACTATTTCTCCGATGCCTACCAACTCGGTATGACCGCCACACCTCGCCGTCAAGAGAACGCCAACACCTATCGGTATTTCGGTCAACCCGTCTATTCTTACTCCCTCAAACAAGGTATCGAGGACGGTTATCTCACGCCCTTCCGCGTATGTATATCCGAGAGCAATATTGACGAATACAAATTCGACCCGGACGATGACGTTGAGGGCGATATAGACCCCGACAAGACGTACAAAGAGAAGGACTTTTATAATGGCGATATTTATATTCGTCAGCGTGATGAGCACCGTGTGGAGGAACTGCTTGCACAAATCAACCCCAATGACAAGACGATTGTCTTTTGTGCTACACAAGCACACGCGGCCATTATATGCTCGATGATCAACCAACGCAAGAAAAACCCATCGCCGTACTATTGTATGCGCGTTACTGCTGATGACGGAAACGAAGGAGATGAAGCACTCAAACTATTCCAGAATAACGAACGTACATTGCCGACTATCCTAACGACATCAAGAAAACTTTCTACCGGTGTAGATGCACGCAACGTGCGAAACATCGTTCTCATGCGCCCGATAAATAACATGGTCGAGTTTAAGCAAATCATCGGTCGTGGTACGCGTCTGTTTGATGATAAGTATTTTTTCACGATATATGACTTCGTAGGCGCAAACAAGAACTTCAAAGATGCCGAGTGGGACGGCGACCCGTTCTGCCCGATATGCGGCAACTACCCCTGTACGTGCCATAAACATGAGCCATGCCCTAAGTGCGGTAAATATCCGTGTGAGTGCGAGAAAGAACCACCTACGCCTCCGGAGCCATGTCCTGTTTGCGGACATCTGCCGTGTACTTGCGAAGGTGGTCAACCCAAAAAGAGGATACGCGTCAAACTATCTGAGAAACGAGAATTGGCTCTCAAAACCGAGTGGACTGAGAAATTCTATTTCGGAGATAAACTCATCACCATCGAAGAGTTTGTCAAAGAACTCTTCGGGCGTCTGCCTATGTTTTTCAACGGTCCTGATGACTTACGCCACCAATGGGAGAACCCGACAACACGGCAACAACTTCTTGACCAACTTGCGCGGGAAGGTTTCGTTGAAGAAAAACTCAATATGGTGCGCCGCCTAATGGGTTGTGAGAAGTGTGACCTGTACGACATCCTTTCGTATCTCGCCTATGAAACCACACCGCTTGAACGTGCAAGACGAGTGGAGATCGTTCGACAAGATTACATGAATTCGCTTTCAAAACCGGTTCAGCAACTTGTCGAGTTCCTTATGGCGCAGTATGTCACAAACGGCTACAAGGAAATGGCGGAAGACCACCTGTCCACCCTCTTGAAGATGAAATACGGCTCACCCGTAGATGCTACACAACAACTACATATGCAGATTCCGCAAATACGCGATACCTACTTCGAGTTCCAACGCCAACTTTACAAAGCGTCCGGTCCGGTAGGAGGCGGCATCACCCTTAATTTCTACGGAAACGGCTCTAATTATTACGATAACAGCAATCATATTACATTACAATAAGCATTTATATTTGAAGATAACATAGCATGAACAAAAACTATTTCGCACCCGGCGCTAACTATTACGATAACCATAAGGAAATAACAATCAATAATCCGGGAAGTAATTCTATAGACTTGCTTAGGGCTGCATTGGCCGAAGACATTCAACCGGTACAGGAGGTTGACGATATCCCGTTGTTCAAGTATATCCATCCTTCTGTAACGGAAGACAATGAAAAGTGGCAGATCCATCGAGAGGTACAAAACCTTGTGCAATACTTGCCCTTGACGGAGATTTGCAAGTATTTGCGACAGATGTATAAAGAGAAACGCGTATATCTGAATGTAAAAGCAGAAGCCATGTATAATGAATTGCACCGATTAGGAATGCCGGACGAGACCACACAAGGCTTCTCACAAAAGAATTTTCAAAACTATTTTAACATCAACGAATAGTAATTTCTATTCGCAATAAGCACCTCAAAACGAGGTGCTTTTTTTTTGTGTCTATTAGGATTTTATGGAATTGTTTAAGGTATTTCGGGAAGTATTAAGAAACGGTAGGATAGTACTTTGAAATATACTGATTTATCCATAAAAAAACACTACCTTTGCACTGTCATTCAAAAATGGATGATGGTGTTTTCGCTATTGAGAGCGACACCTTGTTATTAACTTGCGGAAGTTTTGAGACTTGTGCGCACAAGAACGGCCGTTCAATCAAAGCCAAGCACAAAACATTCTGTAACTATGCAAAACTTCAATTCCTACGTGCCGTCACTCATGTTGGAAGACGGCACCGAGGTGCGACTCTGCCCGCTCGATTTGACCAAGGGCAAGCCCCTCTATTGCTCGGCCGATGGCCGGTTTTACCACCTCACACGTGGTCGGCTATCCCACATTCGGCACTCCTTCTCTCCGGCTCACTACATGCCGGGCAAACAATGCCATAACGGCAAGCGGGGGAACCTCTATCCCTTTATGCGCGATTTTGGAGCGATCAATTGCCACGTTCTCATTGCCTCCACATGGATTGGCCCACGTCCTTTGCATCACGAGTGCGACCACCTCAACGGCATCGTCACCGACTA
>JAEEHO010000325.1 GCA_016280845.1 Paludibacteraceae bacterium
AAAAAGTAGAATTATTACAGTCGCATCCAGATGCTATTAAGGAGATAAAAGAGAAAGAAATAGCAGAGATCTTGAAGAAAGATTATCCAATTAAAAAAGGAATGCATGTTTCGAATGGTGTTTATGATTATATGGCAAAGCATATTTATTCCGTCTTTGATTCGTACATCGTAAAAATGGCCAGAATGGAGAATAGTACTATTATCTTGAAATTGAAAGCGACTGTTACGTGTGGTGGAGAGGAACGCGTAGTGACGAAAACAATAGAACTACCAAATTAACTCATAATTGCAGACGGGAGGAGGGGTGCGGCGGCACTCCTTCTCTCTTTGTGATTTTGTCTAATTTTTATGGTTCATAGCAGAAAAAACAACAAAAAATAACAAAAAACTTGCATAATTAAAAAAAAAGTAGTAATTTTGCGCAAATTCTAAATCTTAATGCCAATCCCCAAAGGCGTAAGAGGGGACACTTTTAACCGAAATCATGAGAACGAAACTGCTAATTTTATTATCCATTTTGCTGATGAACCAGTGTACGAGTAAGAACCTGGTTATAGACGGCAATTTCAAAGATTGGGATAGAGTCCCTGCAAGTCGTTTGGCCCAAGCTTCAGCCGGTGATAAGGCGAAATACAAAGATCTCTACAACGTCAAATTCTGCGCCGATAGCACTTACATTTACTTTTATCTGGAATTCAACGGAGGAACGGAAGTTCTGAATATAGAGGGAGAAGACGTCACACGCGATGTCGCGTGGGCGATCGATTTCTTTATGAACGTTGATGGCTGTTCGCAAACAGGCGGTCGCGATTGGTTGTTCAAAGATGCCGGTTCTGATATCCTTATCGAAGGCAGTTGGACGGACAATTTCTCGCGAGCAGGAATACACGTTTTCCCGCCTGATGCTGACCAGAACTCATGGGCATGGCAGGACGCTAACATTGAGGGAAGCACCATGTGCTGCGATCCTGTGATTCTGTCTAACGGTCACAAGGCCGTAGAGGGTAAAATCAGTATCGACAAACTGCCTATCGCCATTCAAAAACTGCGAATAGGTGTGCTTTGCTCCAATGCGGGATGGACGCTGAATGGTCTGTTGCCGCAAGCGGAAGAAGAGAGTGACGGCGCAGATGTGGTGTCAGAGATGCTGGATGTACCGATATTACAATGATACTCTATATAGCCAATCCCCGAAGGCGTTAGAAGGGTACAAAAAACACACGTTATGAAACAGAAATTATTTATCGCGCTATCAGTATTGTTGATGTGCTCCTGCCAGCAACGTCTGATAGTTATCGACGGCAAGTTCGATGATTGGGCTGCCGTTCCCGCCGATCGACTTGCGCAGGCTTCTGCTGATGAGAATGCCCGCTACAAGGACCTCTATGACGTTAAGTTCTTAGCAGACGGTAACGTTCTTTATTTCTATCTTGAGTTCAACAATGAGAAAGCCATGTATGATGTCGAAGGTGTCGACTCCATATGCAATAAGGTGGACTGGTTCGACATATTCATGAATGTAGATGGCAATGACGAGACCGGTTTTAATAGCTGGACGTTCAACAACTCCGGAGCAGATATCTTGGTAGAAGGCAAATGGGCTTATAATTTTGCATATGCCAGACTGCTCACGTTCCCCGCTGACGCCAACCAAAATGATTGGGCGTGGGAAGATACCGGACTTGAGGGTTGCGCCTCTTGCTGCGACGCCGTGCTTCTTCCTAACGGCCACAAGGCTATCGAGGGAAAGGTCGACATGGCTAAGTTCCCTATGCCTATTCAATCGCTGAAGGTAGGTGTCTATGGCTCTACGATTGAGTGGGAGGAACGTGGTATATTGCCGCAAGTGACTATTCATGAGGACGGCACCGACAGCATGTCTGATCTGCTCGTAGTTCCGATGCAATAGCCGGATCTTGTTCACACAGATGTCTATTAGAGGGTGTGCCAATCGGACACACCTTCTTTTTGTAATAGGACTTTAAGACTTTTTTGTAGTGGAATTATGAAACTTTTGCCAAAAAAGCAAAAAAAATTTGGTCATGTCAAAAAAAAGTAGTAATTTTGCAGCCGATTTTGCGCTTATGAGCGAGCATGACCATAATATCGTCGATTTGAAACGCCTTGAGATAGGCGTGCATCAGTTTGATATTCAGCTGAATGACGCATTCTTTGCGTCGCTGGAGAAAACTGATATTCTCGGCGGACAAGTGACTGCCAAAGCAACGCTTAATCTCCGCGAGGATTTCTATACGCTCTCTTTAGCCGTTCGTGGAACGGTCAAAGTTGTATGTGATAGATGTCTTGACCCGATGGATTTGCCCATTGAGGATGAACAGGATTTGGATAGCGATGAGTTGGCAGAGGAACAAACAGCGATGAGCAATCAACATTTGCTCGATTTGACATGGCTCGCCTACGAAATAGTAAGCATTAACATCCCGCTTGTGCATTGTCACCCAACAGGTGGTTGCAACCAGCAAATGGACCTTCTCCTCCAGACCCACCTTTGCGACGAGCCGGATAGTCCCGAACAAATAAACGAATAAAATTGTATAATAATTAATCCCTCCTACCGGCGTGGAGGAACCGAACGACAACGTTCGACGAAAAACGCCGAATAACATGGCACATCCTAAAAGAAGACAAAGCCACACCCGCCAAGCGAAGCGTCGTACCCATGACGTAGTGAAGGCTCCAACATTGGCAACATGTCCTAACTGTGGCGCACTTCACATCTACCACACTATCTGCCCAAGTTGTGGCTACTATCGTGGTAAATTGGCAATCGAACAAGCTGAGGCTTAATGTAGGCTAATGGCTAAAGGTTAAAGGTTAAGGGTCTGGATGATGATCGTTAGCCTTTATCCTTGTTTGTATTTCACGCGTGCGTGAGCACGTGCGTAGCCCGTGAGGGTTACAAAGAAAAGTTTATAAACTAACCAGTAAAACAGATCTATCGTACAATGTACAACAATCATTTCAACAATGACAATCGTCGTCCGGGAGGTTTCCATCATGAGGATGGCGCTTCCGCGACCCCGCATCGTGACGGTCAACGTCCACGTTTCCAACGTCCTCGTATAGGCGAGGGTCGTCCGCAACAATCGGATTCAGAGTTCTCGCCTCGTGCTCCCCGTCCACGTTTCCAACGTGAAGGTGGTTTCCAACGTGAGGGAGGTTATCAACCGCGTGAAGGTGGCTACCAGCCACGCGAAGGAGGTTTTCGCCGTGACGGCGAACAGCAACGCCCTCGTTTTCAACGCGAAGGAGGTTATCAACAGCGCGAAGGCGGTTTCCGTCGTGACGGCCAATCTCGCCCTCGTTTCCAACGCGAAGGCGGCTATCAGCGTGATGGCGAGCAGCAACAACGTTCGTTCCGTCCGCGTCCACAACGCAACGACGGCGTTTATTCGGAGCGTAAGCGTCAGGCTTATCGCCAGCAAACCGAAGACCCGACTAAACCTATCCGTCTGAACAAGTATCTCGCTAATGCCGGCATTTGCTCGCGTCGCGAGGCTGATGATTTTATCCAAGCAGGTGTTATTACCGTTAACGGCGAGACTGTTACTTCGCTCGGTACCAAGGTGTTGCCGACAGATGAGGTTCGTTTCCACGATCAGCCGGTTCGCCGTGAGCGCAAGGTATATATCCTGCTCAACAAGCCGAAGAACACAGTTACCACTACCGATGATCCGCAAGAGCGTCACACTGTGATCGATATCGTTCGCAACGCTTGCGCTGAGCGTATCTATCCTGTAGGTCGTCTGGACCGCAACACCACCGGTGTGCTGTTGCTGACCAACGACGGTGACCTGGCTGCCAAGTTGACCCATCCTAAGTTCAACAAAAAGAAGATTTACGCCGTTACTCTCGATCATGATCTGGAGGAAGTGGACGAGGCTATCGTTCGCGCCGGTGTAACACTGGACGATGAACGTGTAGTGCCTGATGCACTCGAGTTCCCCAAAGGCGACCGTCGTCACATCGGTCTGGAGATTCACTCCGGTCAGAACCGTGTCGTTCGCCGTATCTTCGAGAAGGTTGGTTACAAGGTGGTTAACCTCGACCGTGTATCATTCGCCGGCCTGACAAAGAAGAACGTAGGTCGCGGTAAGTACCGCTTCCTCTCGCCTAAAGAAGTAGCTATGCTGCAGATGGGCGCGTTCTAACTAACTGATAAGTAAATCGTCCCTCCGAGAGCAATCGCGTTCTCGGAGGACGGAAATATTTTGGTAATTAGACATTTGAAAAGAGCAACCCACTATATCATCTTCGCCGCAACGATTGTTTTGACTGTCGTTTGTGGTTTCCTGATGACACACGTCAATGTCAATGCTGACATGACGAAATATCTGCCGGATAAGTCGCAGATGAAACGTGGACTGGAGATTGTGACTGAGGAATTCGGATCATCGGCCCAGATGTCCGGAGCTGATGTGCACGTGATGTTTGACCATCTCAGCCCTAAGGAGGTGCCGGGTATCACCACATTGTTGGACGCATATCCCGATGTGCACAACGTCAGTCATCGATTCAATGCAGACAGCACTTACACCGTGTTCGATCTGGATGTACCTAAATCGGTCGATCAAAAAGCACTGGGAAAGCAGATTAGTAACCGATTCGGCGGAAACTGCGTAGTGGAAACCAGCCAGGATGGTGCCACGCCGCCAGTGTCGGTCATGATCATTGCTGCCATCATCATCATGGTGGTCCTTTTCCTGATGGCGCAGTCGTGGTTCGAACCCGTAGTTATACTGATTTCCACACTGATGGCTGTGATCCTGAATATGGGAACCAACGCCTTACTGCCATCTGTCTCTATTACAACTAATTTTATAGGCTCTATATTGCAAGCCGTTTTGTCGCTCGACTATTGTATTATTCTGCTCAATCGCTATCGCCAGGAACAGAACGATCAGACCGACCGCGCAACGGCTGTATTGGCGGCTAATCGTGCTATTAAGAAAGCCGCTCCTTCTGTGTTGTCATCGGCTTTCACGACTATCGTCGGACTGCTGATGCTCTGCTTCATGCGACTCAAGATAGGTGCAGATATGGGTATTGTACTCGCCAAGGGTGTACTTTGCTCGTTGATATGCACATTTACGGTGATGCCATCGCTGATGCTGCTGTTCCGTCGTACAATCAATCACACCGCTAAACGCGTCTATGTGCCGCCAACCGATGGATTGGCGCGTTTTGTGACATCTCATAAAGTAACGATGGCTATTTGCGCAGTGGTGCTTTTCTTCGCGTCATGGTTCTTCTCGCGCCAGGCAACCATCTTCTTCTCGGCCGAAGCGGAATCGAAGATAGAAGAGGTATTCCCTGCTCCCAATCCGTTCGTGCTGGTATACGATACTAAGGAAGAGGCGAAGATTATTCCGTTGGTTGACAGCTTGATAGCACAGCCGGGTGTACAGGCTGTGATCTCATATCCGACTTTGCTGCAACAACCATTGACGCCGGCGGGAATGGTTGCACACGTCAAGTCCATCACATCGCTCTTCGGCGATCAGATGGGTGACGATATGAAGTTGCTGTCGAGCGAAGAAGCGATGACCGTTCTTTCGCCCGAGATAGTACAAGTGCTGTATTACGCCCGCGCGACGAATGGGGTAGAGCCCTATATCACCTTCCCCGATCTCGGACGTTTCCTCAGTGTGCATTGTGCCAAGAATCCGCTCTTCGCGCCGATGATGGATGATACCATGCGCGACCAGATAGCCATGCTCAACGAGATGTTGGCTATGCCGGAGCCGGAACCTGAACCGGAACCTGTTCCCGTTAAGGAAGAAACGGAGGAGGAAGAAGATACAACTCTCGTTGTCCGCGAACAACCGTTGGATCCTATCTCTATCGCTTCGGCCGGCCGACTCAATCCCGATTCGCTGGAGTTGCCCGAGATAGATATCAATCGTTTGGCTATCGTGCCGTTCATCCAACGTCTGTATGTGGCTTATCCGACTGCACTCACTCTCCATATGCGTTCGCTCACCGATACGATAACAATCAGAATGCCGATGAGCGTCAATGAGATGTCTGCCTTTATAGGCTCAACGCCTACCCAGACACGTCTGGTCTATGGCTATGCTCCGGGTAAGACGAAAAAAATGACTCCGTTGCAATATGTTCACCTCTTGGCCGATGACTTGTTCAAACGCAAGTCGCTCCAAGGAATGGTAACAGTTGAGCAGCGTACAATGCTCGAACAACGAGCATACCTGATGGACCTGGCTGACCGCAATGCGCGTCTGCCGTTGACCTCTATCAATCAGATGATTCGTGCATTCGGACTGACTGATTTCAATGACGAACAATTGTTGGCGATTGCATATCCTCATACAGCCTCGCAGAACCAAGAAGTGGCTGTCGTAACAGAACCGACAACGAATGCTCTATCGGAAGAGAAACAAGGTCCGCCTAACGATAGCGTAACATATGCAGAAACAGTAGTGGTCGAGAAACCAGCAACTGAGTTTGCACCGATTACCGACCACACACCGGCTCCTGCACCTAAACCTGCGGTTCATCGCCGCACGGAAGCGGAGCGACAGGCTGAGTTGTTCAGCGAACTGCTCTTTGGCGGCAAGGCGTACAGTTCTAAACAGATGGCCGATAATTTCCGTAAGTTGGGACATCCGATAGACCCGGCTTATGTCTCGCTGCTCTACACCTATTATGGTTCTGTTCATAGTACTTGCGATACGATGCACATGAGCTTGGGCGGATTGCTCAATTATGTGTGCGATACGCTTATCTACGATGAACGTCTGTCATCGCTGATTGCCGATTCGGTTCGCACCAAGGTGTCGGAGGGTAATCAGAAAGTGCAGCAGATGATGGGCCAGTTGCGTCAGCCGGATCATTCCTTGCTGGTGGTACTCAGTACATTGCCGCCTGAGTCACCCGAGACATATGACTTTGTGGATACACTGACAGCTCTCGCAGACGCGCGCCTTGCGCACGAACATTATTATGTAGGCGAATCGGTCATGTACGCCGAGATGCGCGGAGGCTTTGAGCATGAGATGAATGTGGTGACGCTGTTGACAATCTTGGCAATCTTCCTGATAGTTGCCGTTACGTTCCGTTC
Source organism: Paludibacteraceae bacterium (assembly GCA_016280845.1). Taxonomy (GTDB): domain Bacteria; phylum Bacteroidota; class Bacteroidia; order Bacteroidales; family Paludibacteraceae; genus Colicola. Next base: position 7,105 of record JAEEHO010000325.1, read on the forward strand.
GGTCATTGTACCTACCATCTTGGTCGTAACGGTTATGACGGCTGTTTATGTCAATGTGGTGGTAGCCGGTGTGGTAGAAGGACAAATGCTGTATTTGGCTTACCTCATCGTACAAGCCATTCTGATGGGTGCCACTATTGACTACGGAATACTCTTTGCAAACTATTATCGTGAGTATCGTCGCACGATGCATCAGTTCGATGCTGCTGCGGCTGCATACCGCGGTTCGATACGTACTATTCTTACCTCTGGACTAATCATGGTTCTTGGTCCGGGTGCGATGGCACTCTCGATAGATGATGTGATGATTAGCAATATTGTCGGTTGTTTGGCTGTTGGTGCTTTTGTGGCAATCGTGTTGATCCTGACCGTCGTTCCTGCTGTGTCTGTGGCGCTTGACCGCTTGGTGGTCTATGGTAAGAAAAACCGTTATACAGCTCCGGCCGAGGAAACCGGAGAAATAGAAACACCTTCCAATCAGAATACGAAGAATGAGTAAATTCAAACCCTATTTGGATCAACAGGGTAAGGCATTGCCCTATCCGTGGATCATCAACGCAATGTTGATGTTGGTCGGTGGTAGTCAAACAGTGCGTTTGCGCTTCTGGAGTCGTAAACCCAAGCACACGGCTGAGAAGACGCTGCGTGATATATTGACTATCTCGCGTGACACCGTTTATGGTCGCGAACACCATTTTGACCGAATATTATCTGCCACTTCGGCTGAAGATTTGTTCCGCCTCTATCGAATGTATGTGCCTGTCAATGACTCGTTTGAGACATTGCGTCCGTATGTGGAGCGCCATAAGCATGGCGAAGAGAATATCCTGTTCCCAGGCAAACCGGATATGTATGCCACTACATCGGGTACAACCAGCGAACCCAAATGGATACCGATGACCCATAAGTACCTCAAGGATGTGTACGGCAAGATGTCACATATCTGGACATGGAACTTCATCAAACACCGTAGTCGCGTGTTTGCGGGACATCTGTTTACCACAGTGGGTAAGGAGTGCGAAGGTTACGCGCCTGACGGTACACTCTTCGGCGCTGTCAGTGGTGTGCTTGTACGCGACATACCGCCCATCATCAAGAAACATTATACTGCACCGGCATCGGTAATGTCTATTCCCGATTACGGTGCGCGCAACTATACGCTGATGCGTCTGGCTCTCCAACATCGCGATGTGACTCTCTGGGCTACAGCCAATCCTTCAACTATTCTGGAGTTGCTCCGTGCTCTCAACGAGAATACAGAAGAGATGATACGTGATATCGAGCATGGTACTATATGCGAAGATTTTGATATCCCGTACGAGATTCGTTCTGAACTGGATGCGTATATATCTCCCAAACCCGAGCGTGCAGCCGAGTTGCGTCAGATATTGGCCGATACGGGGCACCTCTATCCGCGCGATTTCTGGCCGTGGTTGCAGTACCTGAGTACTTGGAAATGCGGTAACACCAAGATCTATATGGACAAGTATATGGATCAGTTCGATTGGGACAAGACGTTCTATCAGGAGTTGGGTTATATCGCTACTGAATGCCGTTTCGGATTCTCGCTCGACGAGACCAACGAATCCGTTCTTTTCCCGCAGTTCCATTACTATGAGTTTGTCGAAGAGAGCGAACTGGATAGTCCGCGCAAACACTTCCTCCAGATTTATGAGTTGGAGCAGGGCAAACGTTATTGCGCCTATGTGACCACTTATTCCGGTCTGTTCCGCTATAATATGAACGACCTGATTGAGGTGGGCGGTAAGTTCCGTGAAACGCCTACCGTCCACATGGTCAGCAAGGTAAACGGTATTGTCTCGATGACAGGAGAGAAACTCTACGAACCGCAGTTCATCGATGCTGTACATCAGGCCGAGGAAGAGACGGGTATCAAAACCAAATTCTTTGTCGGATTTGCCGATGTGGACGAGTCGAAGTATCACTTCTACTATGAGTTTGAGAACGAAGAGACAACCCAGGAAGAGGCTGAGGCTTTCACCAAAGTAGTGGACGAGAAACTGCAGCATATCAATCTGGAATACGAGTCGAAACGTCAGTCCTTCCGTCTGCACGACCCCGAGACACATATCCTCTTGTCCAACGCCTATGCTCGTTTCAAGGCTGCCTGCCTGAAAGACGGTTTCCGTGACGGACAGTTCAAATTCAACCTGCTGATGCAGGATGAGAAGCGTCGTAATAAGTTCAATCTGCTGCAACGCTGGGAGAACCGCTTCGAGCAGATTAGCGAGAATATTATTAACAGAGCTGAAAGAATCGATGAAAGACGCAATGAACGAGAAAAGCGCCGCGATGAGCGCGCTAAACGACGTAAAAACCGTCGTGCTGGATCTTGATGGTACATTGTATGACAAACGTGGCTTGGCTGCGCGACTGACAGCGTGCCTCTGGTGGTGTTTGCCGGTGTTGGCTGCCGAACGGCTGTCGCGACGTAACATGCACTATCTGCAGTTTACGTCCGAAGAAGAGTTCTATAGCCACTTTTTTGCCATGATGTCGCTTGGACACTTGTGGACTGCCGGAATGGCTGCATGGTGGCATCGTCGCATCTACATGCCGCTGATGGTTCAACTGATCGGCAAGACCTGCAAGAAACGTCAGGAGGCGCTGGATATCATCGAAGCGTGCAAAGCACGCAGACTGAAGATGGCTATCTATTCGGACTACGGCTGTGTAGAAGAGAAACTGCGTGTGCTCAATATTGACTCGAAACAGTTCGAATTACTGATATCTGCACCCGAATTGGGCTCGCTCAAACCCTCAGAGGATTGTGCCCGCCAAGTGCTGGAGATGTTGGGCGCAGACCCTCAAACAACGCTCTTTGTGGGCGATAGATGGGATACCGACGGAGCAAGTGCTATGGCTGTCGGTGCAAAATTCTATTTAATTAAATAAAAAAAATGGAAAACAAACGTTATAAAGATTTGCGTGTCACGGAAGGAACGTACGTGCCGCCTGTGACAACCAAATTCCCTGAAGATGACCCCTATGTGGGACTCTACCAACCTGTTTACGACCACGATTTTCCGGCTATTGATGCCGATTATCCGTATTTCGACCATAGTCTCGGAAAACGCAGTTTTATGTATTGGGGCTATATCTTCATCCTACGTCCGCTGGGAATGATGTTACGTCTCAAGTACGGCTTACGCTGGCGCATCGAGGGTGAGAACAAATGGTACCGCACGACTTGGCATATACGTCGTTGGCTCAAGCGTTTCGATCTGAGTCATGGCGCAATCACGGTGGCCAACCATTGCTATCGCCACGATTGTGCTTCTGTACTGACTTCTATACATGCTTCGTCTCGTACACGCATTCCGATGTTTGCTCCTAATTTCCGCACCAAAGACCAGTTCTTCCTTTGTGCAGTAGGCGGAGTACCTATTCCTGCGCCCGAAGAAGGACTGAGCGCGATGAAGGCATTCAACGCAGCCTTCGATGAATACGACCGCTTGGGCTATTGGTTCCATATCTTCCCTGAGGCTAAACGATGGGATTGGTACAAACCGGTTCGCCCGTTCCAGAAAGGTGCGTTCACCATGGCATACAAGTACAACAAACCTATTCTGCCTTTCGCTATCACCTATCGCCCGCGAACGGGTATCTTCCGTTTCCTCGGACCGAAAGACGAACCGTTGACCCAGGTCACTATCGGCGAACCGATTTTCCCGGATAAAACGCAGCCGCGTTCCGCCGAGACCGAGCGCTTGCGCCGTGTAACGCACGAAACGGTATGTCGCTTGGCCGGTATTACCAACAATACATGGCCGTATAAACCTGAAAACGAATAATCGTCAATTGAAAAAGTATCTTCCTTACATATCCGTCATCGTGGCGATGCTCTGTTGGTCTGTCAGCGGTATTGCTACCAAACATGCCTTGGCTGTCCTGCCGCCGTTCACGTTGATTATCATGCGTTTTACACTTTCGGTAGCGTTGATGCTCGTTATCGGCCTATGCTGCCGCAAGAGCAAGATGCTTCGTTTGCAGACGATTAGTCGCAAGGATGTTCCGCTATTTGTGTTGGCGGGATTTTTTCAGCCGTTCCTCTATTATCTGCTCGAGACCTATACCTATAATGCCTTCAGCAGTCCCACTATAGCGGAAACATTGCTGTCCACCAGTCCTTTGCTCAGTCCGCTTTTTGCGGCTGTCCTCCTACGCGAACGCGTGACGCGTAATAATATGGTGGGAATCCTGGTTTCTACGGTCGGCATGCTGATGTTGCTGTTGCTCGGTCGTAATTTCCAACTCATGGACTTTAGTTCTCAGTTGTCTATCGGCAATCCGCTTGGCATTCCGTTGGCTTTTGCCTCGGTCTCAACGGCCATACTTTATACGGTTATCCTTAGGCGTGTTCCGTCGGACTACAGCGATCTGTCAATCGTCTTTTGGGTGCAACTCATCAGTCTGGTGTTCTTTTATCCCGTTTGGGGCTTTATCGAAGGACCAAAAGCACTTGCTTCGTTCGATTGGGCGCAATTGACAGCACTCAATTCCCAATTGTCGATTGCCGTCGGCTGTGTTGCTTATCTGGCTATATTTGCTAGTGTGTTGGCGTTCATCCTGTTCTGCTATACCGTCCGTCGAATAGGGGTTACCCAAACCAACGCCTTTAATAATATCCGTCCGGCCTTCACGGCCCTGTGGATGCTCCTCTTTTTCGGAGAATCACTCCCCGTCGGAAAATGGATTGGAATAGCTATGATTATTCTCGGACTTTTTGTCTGTCAGAAAAAATAAGTGCATTTTGATAAGAAAAAGTATACGATTATTAAGATTTCTTGCATAATTTAAATATTTTTTGTATCTTTGCACGCTAGTTTTGAAAAACATTCATATATGATGGAAAATATTTACACGATTGAATTCTTTTATGACCTGCTCTATATCATGTTTCTGGTGGGTCTTGTGGTATTCGTTTCACTTTATTTTGTAGATGCCGGCTACGGCAAGATGCGTTCCGAGAAATGGGGACCTGCTATCAATAACAAAGTTGGATGGCTGCTCATGGAGTGCCCCGTCTTCTTTGTGATGCTCTATCTCTATTTCAAGGCATTGGGCGATCCGACTCTGGCGCCTGTCGTGAAGAAAGCGCCGTATTGGTTGTTCTTCTTGATCTTCGAATTCCACTATCTCCAACGTTCGTTCATCTTCCCATTCCTGCTTAAGGGAAAGAGCAAGATGCCGCTGATTATCATGCTGATGTCTGTTGCGTGGAATCTGATCAACGGTTATATTCAGGGCTACTGGTTGTTCCATCTGGCACCGCAGTACTACCCGGATATGTACACCACTTCGTGGGTACTCAAACCGCAGTTTATCATCGGTACTATCATCTTCATCATCGGATGGGGTATCAATATCCAGTCCGACCATGTCATCCGTCACTTGCGCCAACCGGGCGATACCAATCACTATTTGCCTAAGAAGGGTATGTACAAGTATGTGACGAGTGCCAACTATCTGGGTGAAATCACCGAGTGGCTCGGATTCGCTATCCTCACGTGGTCGCTCGCTGGATTGCTCTTCTTCTGGTTCAGCTGCTGCAACCTCGTTCCGCGCAGCAACGCGATCTACAAGAAGTACGAAGAGGAATTCCCGGATGAGTTTGATCGCAAGAAACTGAAACGTATCATTCCGTTTATCTATTGATAAATGACCGAATCACTCTCGGGCCATTCCCGAGAGTGATTCGAGTCAATCCTAGACAATACACGAGGTAGATTCGGGACAGATACGACTGGAAATCCAATTACCATAGGAACAATAAAACCTATAACCTAAATAATGAATAATAACAAACTGTTTACTCCCTATCAATTGGGACCTATTACGCTGCGTAATCGCTTCATTCGCAGCGCTGCCTTTGAAAACATGGCTCGTGCCAATCGGCCGACCCAGGAATTACAAGATTATCACGTCAGCGTCGCACATGGCGGAGTTGGTATGACTACTGTCGCCTATTGCGCAGTGGACTTGAGTGGCGTCTCTTTTGACGGCCAACTCTATGTTCATGATGAGATCATACCCGAACTGAAGAA
>JAEEHO010000326.1 GCA_016280845.1 Paludibacteraceae bacterium
CGATACCAGGCTGTCTATCGCTGCATTAGCCAGTTCTTCCTCTTGGTCGCGTTTGCGCAGTTCTTCGTCCTGCTCCTGCGGATAATAATACGTCGAACGGAACGAAACGGTGTCATTCTTCTTGATCGTCTGCACGGTCACACTCTCCAACAACGGATAACGGCAATACGGTGAATACCAAGCCAATCGCTCTTCCTGCACGCTGTTCAACGGGTGCATCTTCTCGCTGTACTGCATCTGACTATGCACACGAAGCGCCTTCTGAATCGTATCGTCCGGCGTAATCAGTTGGCCTGCGCCATCCACATGCACGCGAATCGTTCCTTCGGTGTTCAGCGGAGTCATGTGGCAGTACTGACCTTGGCCGACAAAAGTACCGCAAAGCGTGTCGCCGTAAGCGAACGGGAAACGCAGTTGAGGAATCTGCGGCGCATAGTGCATGTACGCACGAGACGTCTCATAGCCAGTCAGCCACAAGGTGTCGCCCGCGATGTGATAATAGTAATTGGCATGCTCGCGGTGAAGACCGATGTGCGTGGTGTCTTCCTGCGCGGCATAATAATCGACGTTAATCACTTCGGCGCTGTCTATAGACAGTTCCGAGAAGTTCCAGACGCAATGACGACCGGTGTCGGTGGGCGCGAAGTACGCCACTTTGTACGCCAACAGACTGTCTGTTGTTTGTGGAACGTGCCGCTCTGCCGTCAGCGTCTGGGCACACAGATGCGCCGGGAGCAAGCTCCACAGGCACAAGACATAAAGAAAATTACGCGTTTGCATGTGCGATGATAAATAAAGATTGTTAATGTTGTTTTTAACTAATACCTTCTTCGATATTGTTTGTTATATTTTCGGTTTGCGCGTGTGCGCACCTGCCGCGCATCTCTCGCGCACTCGTCGCTTATACCTTTGTCGTTCTTTCTTTTTAGACAAAAACCTATAAAACCCGCAACCAACACGCACAAAGAAGCGGCACTCGGCATGATTGCCAAGCACCGCTACTTATAGTGCTATTATCTCTCCCAGTTGTATTTGTTTTTCCGCAATTTGCAGAAAATATGCTTTTTACAACATGGGGGGGGATTCTAAACATTTGTTATTGCCATTTTTGTTGTTTTCGAATGCAAAGGTACTACTTTTTTCTCATATACACAAATAATTTTAGGAAAAATATGTACATTCTTAACATATGAGATATTTTCCTTAAAAATTGATATCTTTTGGGCTTGAGTGATTTTTTGCAATGACCAAGTTGACTAAGTCTGTCTTTAATTTGCTGCAATTTTTTGCATTGCACTATTTGCACTATTTGCACTTTCCCTATCTGTTACATACTTTTTGTTTGCTTAAAATCAGCTGTTTATATCCAAAGTGCAGAAAGTGCAAATTGTGCAGTGTCATTTTTTAATCCCTGTCCCTGTTCCCTGTGCCCCGTTCCCTATAACCCGTTCCCTGTTCCCTATAACCCGGTTCGGGCGTCGAGCCTCTCGACTTCGAACGCGTCGTTAGTGATTCTTAATCATTCTTAATGATTCTTAGTCATTCCCGAGACAAATACGAGACCGAAACGACGGCGTTACCTCTGCGCAACGTCGGCGCAGCCTCTGCGCGAGAGTGGCTGAAGTCCAAAGAACTGTCATTATGCTTGGACTGTAGTGCCTTCACTCACTTTTCGCATATCCTATTGATATACATGCGCAGGAAGATGTCCGCAACGGTGTATTGCTTGTTCTCCAAAGTAACCAGGTCCAATTCCAACAAATGTTTGATGGCATTTTGGACTGCACTCGATGACATTAAGTGATATTTGCGCAGGAACGGACCGCTCATTATCTTTTGTACTTTTCCTTCTTTGGCGATAGCAAACAGCAAGCTCTGCTGACGCTCCGGAACGTGCGAAAGTATGCGCGCGTACCGAGGTGTCTCTGATTCTATTATCCCGTTCACTATGGTGGTCAGTGCCTGTCTGTCGGCAGTCGCGCCTGCTGCCAATTCGTCAAACAATTCGTGGCATATACGTTGCATCACATACGTGTTGCCCTCTGCGATACTGTAAATCAGTTGCACCAGTTCTTTGTCAATATGTTTGTCATACTGCTCAAACCAATAGCAAACGAAGTCAACGTATTTTTCTTCGGGTATCGGTGCCAGTTCCATGTATGACGTACTGTTGTAGAACGGACGTGACGATGAGTTAAACATCTCCTCCAGCAGGTGACGCTCGCTACCGGAAAAGATAAACCGAGCATTGCGCATGTGCTGGATATGGCTGCGCAGCAGTGCCTCTACATTCTTTTCCGGATATTTGGCTATTTGCTGAAACTCGTCAAAACAAACGATACAAGGCTTGTCTGCGCTCTCCAGATAGCGGAATATACTCTCGAATGTATATTCTGCTTGTGCATCCTGGTTGAGCGACAATCCGAACTGCGGCATATTGCTCAGCGGATCAATGGTCATCGTTGCTGTTAGCGAATGAACAGCCGACAAGAACTGTCGCACAAATTTCTCTCCTTTGCTCTGCAAGGCATTAAAAACACATCTGCCAAACGCAAACGAGAAATCCCGCAGCGAAGAAGTGTGCAGCAGATCCACGTAAAAGAAATAGTAGTTGTCGCTCAATTCCGGAAGCAGACTGCAATGTTTGACAAGCTTTGATTTTCCCATACGTCTTGCGGACACCAAACAGATGTTCTCTCCACCTTGCATGCCCTTGATCAGGCGTGCTATCTCTTGCTCTCTGTCGCAAAAGTACGGAGCAGGAATGTCTCCAACCAAAACAAAAGGATTGTTTATCATAATATGTTGATATTTAGAGTAAACGGTGTTTTCTGTGAATTTTTACCGGAAATCAATTACCAAAAACTGGTAAAAATTATTTTCGCTGCAAAAGTACTACTTATTTTTCATATATGCAAATATTTCCGAGAAAAAAGTGCCAATTGCCGACAGACACCTACCTTTTATACGTGGTCAGCGTTTGAAGAATCTGTAATTTTTTGCACAAAATCTTGTACATTTCAAAAAATTGTTGTATCTTTGCGGCGTTTTTTAATATGGGTTATTGTGTATCTATACTTTTTATTCATACGAATTGCGGCGCTGTTTGGTCATAGGAAGGCGCGCGCGTTAGTGAAAGGCCAGCAGTCAGCGTTGGCCGAAATGACCAATAAGCAATCGGCAGTCACCAATTGCATCTGGTTTCATGCCGCTTCGGTAGGCGAGTTCGAGCAGGCGCGCCCGCTGATTGAGCGTCTGCGTCGCGAGCAGCCCAAGCAGAAGATTGTGCTCACCTTCTTCTCGCCTTCGGGCTACGAAATGCGTAAGAACTACGACCAGGTGGACAAGGTGCTGTATCTGCCGTTTGCCACGCGCTGCAATGCGCGCAAGTTCATTGCCGCTCTGCAGCCCAAGATGGCTATCTTTGTCAAATACGAGTTCTGGCCGGCTTATCTGCGCGAACTGAAAAAGCGCAATATCCGTACCTATAGCATCTCGGCCATCTTCCGTCCGGGACAACTATTCTTCCTGCCTTGGGGCAAAATACACTTGTCGTTGCTGAAGTGCTTTACCCACATCTTTGTGCAGGACGAGGCATCCTACAAATTGCTGCAGAAGCACGGC
>JAEEHO010000327.1 GCA_016280845.1 Paludibacteraceae bacterium
GGATAGCGATTTGGAGTTGTTTTTGGCGTTTTACGACAAGAGCGGCATTCCCGTTGACGTAACCAAGGAGTGGTTATCGATAGAGGTTAAGGTTGGGCGTGCCTTGTTTGCGGCGGACTCAAACCCGCTGAAGGAGGTTGAGGACGAGGAGACGGGGGAGATCACCGTTGGCGAGTTCACAAACTGTTACCTGACGACCTACGACGGCGACGACGGAATAATGGTTGTGATTCCTGCGGACACGCTTGATTTTGGCACGGTGTACGTACGGAGCTGCGCACATGAGCCGAGCGACAAGTTTCCCGACGGGTACAGAGAGGTTTGGAACGTTTGGCTTCCGATAGATTTGGCGATAGTTACAGAGAAGGGACTTAATCAGTAGAGAGATGGATAGGTTGGAGGTAACAAAAACAAACGGCACGTTTTTAAGGGTTAACGTCCCTTTGATAAACGTTGCGGACAACGGCAACAAGTATGTGTCGTACGTTGTTGAGCAGGACAAGACGGACGAGGAGCGTGGGCATGCTCGTCACAACGTTGGTATTACCGACGAGATGTACGAGTTTATAAAGAAGGGCTCGGCTGAGCCTGTGGTTGCGGGGGACATAGAGATAGACAATATAACCACCAAGAAGAGGGTTAACCCCGAAACGGAAAACAACGTAATATACGCTGTAAACAGCATTCTTGACGACGAGGACGGAATCACGGTAATGGGTGTTAACGTCGGCAACTTGCATAGCGGTGACGTAATAGAGTGCGGCACTACCATTTGGGACGTGATACGCAGAATGGTGACAAACGTGATCGACGTGATTGCCCATGCGCCTGTTGTAACGATCAGGTCGGACAAGAGCGCGGCAACGGTGGAGCTTGGAACGTCGCTGACGCAGACCTTGTCAACGGTTTACACGGACGGTTACTTTAGCGGTGACAGCGGCTACTCGTACAGGCTTGACGCGGGGTGCGCACAGGGTGCTACGGTGTACAAGAGAAACGGTGTGGTTGTGGATGCCACCAACACGACGGTGTTTGATGCCGTTGGCGGCTACTCGTTTACTGCCACGACGGAGTACGGTGCGAGCACGGCTGTTCCTAAGAAAAACGACGGTACGGACTCGGCGGTTAGGATTGCGGCGGGCAGCGCGGTGTCGTCTGCCTTAACGTTTACGGCATCCAAGAAGATATTTTACGGCAATACGGCTGTTATGCCTGCGGACAACGCTGCGGTGCGTGCGCTAAGCAGCAAGTGGAGCGCGGCGGGGAATATTAACCTATCCAATATAGGTAGCGGATTTGCGGTTGTGCTGCCGAGCGGCAGGAGCTTAAGGGTGGCTGTGACAGGCAATAATCAGTACTTGTACCCTGATAGCGATTTTGTGAGAGGCTCGGTTGTTGTAGAGTACGCTAACGGTGCGTCGGAGAGCTACGCGGCGTACTTGTTTAAGCCTGCGACACCGATGGAGACTAATGTTGTAATAACGATAGAGTAATGGCGAATAGTTTTGATTTATCGGTTAACGTGCGGAACGCGAACCCGTCCGCCAACATAGACTTTTACTACGGTACTTACGAGAGCGTTGCGGCTGCATGTGCGGCTGTACCTGCCGCCGTGCGCATGATAGGCAAGACGGTGGGCGTTGTTGAGGACGGCTCGGTTGTTGAGTATTGGTGGAGGTCGGGTACGCGGGACGAGGACTTGGTTGTAAAGTTTACGGCGGAGGTAGTGGTGGACGACACGTACGCGAAGGACTTTACTAATCTTAACACGAGCGGCAGCGTGTATATTTTTAAATCAGCCCATAAAAAGGGCGACACGCCGCTTGTTCAGTGTTACTTGAACGGTTCGTTGGTTCAGCTCGACATAAGCTGTGACGGCGGCGATATTACGGTGGCGTGGGACGACAATAGCATAACTCGCAGCGACGTGCTTACGGTTGTTGTGGTAAGCTCGGACTACGTGTACGAGATAGGAGAGAACGACTCTTTCTTAGTACCCTTATCTGAGGCGGGGCTGCAGTCAGAGCGTCCTTTCATGCAGTGTTGGTGGCAGGGTGCGGTTGTTGCGGCGGATCTGCAGTTGACGGTGGAGGGCGACGTTGTAGTAACCGTAAGCGAGGAGGTGGCGGAGCAGATAACGGACTCCGCAAAACTGCGCTTTATAGCGGCGGACAACGCAGCCTGCTTTGGTGAGGTTGTAGGTGCGGCTACGGGCAGCAGAACGGTGTTTAAGAGCGAGCACGGCATGGGGGATCACCCGTTGGTGCAGTGTTGGCTTGACGACGACCTTGCGCTTGCGGACGTAAGCGTTGAGGACGGTGATGTCACGGTTAGTTGGAGGTTGGATTCAACGCCCGTGGACACGAGTCTTTATATTGTCGTCTGCAACGAGGCGGCGAGCGGAGAGTCGCGAGGGCTTGAGGACTTGGCTGCGGTTGCGTGGAGCGGACAGTACGACGACTTGGAGGGCAAGCCTGAGTTTGCGGCGGTGTACAAAAACGTCGCGGGAGGCACAAGCGTTACCGTAACGGCGGCGCAGCACAAGTGCGGTGCAAACGTTATGGTGCAGTGCAGGGTTGGAGGCTGTGCGGCTGCGTTAGACGCGGTTGTGGCGGCTAATGGTGACGTAACGATAAGTTGGGGCATAGCGACGCTGATAAGCGCGGAGAACCCTCTTGAAATAAATATTGTGGGGGTAAGGGCGAACGTACGCTTGCTTGACGAGGAGGTTGTTGCCGCCAAGTCCACGGTAACTGTCACTTTGGTGAACGAGGTTAGTCGGGACGAGATTGGAGTGCTTACGGGACGCTTTGACGTTGGCAGCAGGGTGACGCTTGAGAGCTTCAGCGATTGGAGCACCTACTCGGACAAGTACGAGCTTAACACGTGGTTTGCCAACGTGGGTGATGAGGACGCGGAGTACACGACATTGCTGCAGGGCAGAGAGTACGAGCTAAGCTACCGACTGCTTGTTTCGTGGTCGGAGTCGCAGAGGACGGAGGTTGTGGACGAGGTGTTTGAAACGGTGCGGTACGGCACAACGGTTTCGCTTAGCAGCGTTGTTTATCACGACGAGGACACGGGAGTAGACCACGCGGTTGACGAGTGGCAAAACCCTGATAGTATTGGGGAGCTTGTTGACAGTTTATATATTATGAATGGAGCTTACTCAAGCGAGGTGACGCTTGTGGGCATAGTTAATATTATTGAGAATTGAAAAGACGTTAAATATTTAACAAGTAAATAGTTATGAAGATTTACAACGATTTGGATTTACAGGGTAACAGACTGTTGGGGGTAGCTAATATGCCTAACGACCTGTTGGATGTTAAGCTGCTGCACGCGGACTTGACTGCAAATCCGCCGCTTGTGCCCACGTATGCGGAGACTTCGCAGGGTAGCGGTGTGTACGAGTGGACTGATATAGCGTCGCAGTATCAGACTCCGCAATACGCGGCTTTGTGTTTTGCTTACAAGACGACAGACGGCTCGATTGTAGTAACCGCGATAGGAGTTGCGGACTTTTTGCAGGAGGCGGAGTTTAAGGACGGCTTGGAGGTGACGAGCAGCGGTGAGGTGAACGTCAAAATCGATCCGACGTCGGAGTCGTACTTAACCGTCAGCGAGGATGGTGTCAAGCTGTCGGGTATCAGCTCGGCGTTGAGCAGCCTTGACATAGACCATGTTACAATTCCGCGCGATATATACACTTACTACAATATTGGCAAGATTACGGGAGCGTCGGGTACTACGCCGAAGAAGGTGGCGAGCAGCGGCAACACGCTGAAGCAACTCTTTGACAACTTGTTCAACATGGACGAGCTGCAGCCAAGCATTGTTAATAACCCGTCTATAAGCATAGCGATTGCGCAGCCGTCAACAGCCAACAAGCTTATAGGCACGCACTTGAGCTCTGTGTCGTACACGATAACGACGTACAACGGCAAGTACACCTATCAGTCGGATGGTGCTACGGGGGTTACTTGGACTAACAGCTACGATTTGACAGGTTCGAACATCGCCAATACAACGGTTAACAGCAAGACAGGTTCGCTGACGCTCACGTCGGACTACGTGGTTGGAAAGACGAGCTCCGCGTTTACGTTTGGGGTTGAGGGCAGCCACAGCGACGGTACGACCGCCAAGACGAACCTTGGAAACGACAGTAATCCTGTTGTAAAGATTGCGGCGGGTACAAAAACGGGTTCGTGCAACTTCAGCGTTAGCGCGATATATCCTGCGTACTACGGCTTCTGCAGCTCAAGTAATGCGAACGACGTACAGAGCATGCTTAGTAGTCTGACGCAGATATCGCAGGCGACAAGCGGAGTGTCGGGCGGTGCGTACAACCTTAACACCGTAACAAATGCTACGGGCAACGGCATGTACTTTTGGATGGTTACAAAGGGCGTTAGTACGGCTGAGTCGTTGACCGTGTCGGTTGTAAACGTTGCGGTTGAGAAGACGCTGACCGTCCCAAGCGACTCAACGATAAGCATGGGAACGTACAAGGTTTACATCTCCAAGAGCCCTTACGATCTTGGAGAGCAGAATATTGTGATGCATATAACAGGTTTGTAATATTTTAGCTAAATTTGGTTATGGCAAGTAAAAAGACATCGGATACTACGAAAAACACCAAGACGCAGTTAGGTTTGACGCTTGCGCCCGCGGCGAGTACGTATCCTATCTCTTACGTGGAGGACAACTGGGACGTGGTAACGGATGCGTTGTCCGCTCTTGGGGTTCGACTTGGGGGTACGGGACAGTACGATCAGCACACCATCAACGAGGCGCTTGCGAGCGGTGCTGCGATTGAGTACGACTACGACACGGACGACTCGGTTTTTGATCCGACAACGGAGAAGGGCATACCGTCGGTTAACGCCTACGTTAAAGTGCCGTCGTACTACTACACGACCTTTGACAACACGGAGGAGGTTGGCGGCGAGACTGTGCCGTTAGATCCGCCTGCGCACGCGCTAACGATTCCAATCACCGCGTGCGGCAACTGTCCGATTGTGCAGGTGGTGCAGGACGGACACGTTGTTTTTTGCGACATAGACATCAATATAGGCACGGGATCGATATCGATTAATTGGGGTACGACGATAACGGTTAACGCATCGCATCCTTTGTATATTTCAATAATAGGTTAGTAAAATGGCTGTAAATCCAAAAACGAGTAGTCAGAGCAAGAACACCAAGACGCAGTTGGGCTTGACGCTTGCGCCTGCCGCAAGCTCGTACCCTATCTCTTACGTGGAGGATAATTGGGACGTGGTTGAGAGCGGCAGCGACTTGGCGGAGGTTCTTGGGGCGACGGGGCAGTTTGATCAGCACTCGATAAACGAGGCGTTGGCGGGCAGCAGCGGTGATGTTACGTACAGCGGCACTGCGTCGACAACGGTTGGTGGTATTACTACGGGGCAGACGTTTACAAACGCCTCCATACAAGACGTAATAGACGCGCTAATAAACCCGTACGCAAAGCCAACGGCTGCGCTTACGTTGAGCGTTTCAACCGCGCAGGAGTACGGTGCTACAATAAGCAGCGTTACAATGTCGGTTACGGCGGTCAAGAAGACGAACCCTATTTACGGAGTAAGGTTCAAGGTTGGTGGCACGGTTGTGGACACGCAGACGGGCAGCTCGGTTGCGGGGGGAGGCACATTTACTTATACGTACGAGATTTCGTTTAGCTCCGACACGACGTTTAGCGTGGAGGTTACCGACAGCGAAAGCTACTCGGCGAGCGGCACAAGCACCGACAGCAAGACGGTAAGCTTTAGCAAGCACGTATATTACGGCAGCGTATCGAGTACGACTGTTCCTACATCGGGAACGGGGTTGTCGCACTCGGCAAGCGTGTCAAGCGGCGTGGATATTACCACGGCGGGCGGCGAGTACGTTGTGTTTATGTCGCCTGTAGCGAAGACGAGCATACAGCAGCTTATTATTGGCAGTTGGTACGATATATCGACAACAGACAAGGGTACGGTGACGTTTACGCTTTCTACGGGGGCGACGGCGACGTACTACTGCTACATGACGGATCAAATGGTAGCGGCTACGGAAAAGTATAAATTAGTATAGTATGGCGGTAGGTTTTGGAACACAGATAAAGAGCAACTTGGCAACGGGGTACTTGCTTGATGCGAAGCAGACGCGAGGCGGCTTTACTGTTGTCTCCGATTTGACGGAGCTGAACGGCTTGTCTACGGGGAGCGACGGAGTTGTGATTGTAGGTAGTCTTGCTTACAATAAATACGATGACAAGTTTTATCAGTACAAGCAGACAGGTGACTCGCCTGTGGTGTACGGTTGGGTTGAGAAGCAGTTTGGCGGCGACACAAGCGACTGCGTCAAGTTTAACGCGAACGACATAATCGATTGCAGCTCGTTGTACTTCGACGACATTATACCGACGGGGGACAATATTACAACTTTAGGCACCTCTCTGCATAGGTTTTACAGAGGGTATATAGGCGAAACCAATACGGACAACGTCAAATTCACAAAGGTAACAAGCGACACAAAAACGCACACGGTGGAGCTTAAGTACGATAGCAGTACGTCTAACTACAACTTTAAGATTGTGTTGGACAGCGGCGACGAAGGCGAGCTGACGCTGCCGCACGCGGTAGGCACGTTGGCGACTACGGACGATATTCCCTCCTTTGGAACTACAGCGGGCACAATGGCTGAGGGCAACCACACGCACAGTTACCTGCCGTTGAACGGCGGCACGCTTAGCGGCGGCTTGGGCATTGCGACAGGATCGGGCATATCTGACGCGTCGGGCAACGGAATGCTTGTTTATCACCCATCGTCTTGGACAGGGGTAACGAGCTCGCAGTGGGGTGTTGGTGCGATTGACAGTCAGGGTGTTATACGAAGCAGCGCGGCAAATCTTGTGCACTACAGAGGAAGCACTGCGTATACTATCTACGACTCGTATAACTACCCGTCCTACGACACGGCGGCTACAGCAAGCACGGTGGCGTGCAGGGACTCAAACGGATATTTGCGGTGCGTGTATCTCAACACCTCCAATAGTGCAGAAAACGTAAGCTCCTACTCGAATGCGGTGGCAACCTTTCAGTCGTCGGACGGTTGGTTAAGAAAAACATCTTTTGCTAACTTTGCGACCGCGTTGCCGTTCGCGTCGCAGTCCCAAAAGGGCACAATTAAAATATATGCGAGCGGCGATACGCTTTACATAAACACGCAATAAAACAACAACATGGCACAGTATTGTTACTACAACGGTGGTTCGCCTTCCATAAAGAAGGTCGCGTTTAACGGTGCGGCGAACACGTACCGTAAGATAATATTCAACGGTCAGAGCTTTACGCTCTCGACTTGGTACAGCGGCACATGTAAGAACGGTTACGCGGAGCAGTCGACTTTCTCGTCGAAAAACGTAACAAACTCCGCGTATAAGCATTTGGTGACGCAGAAAAACTACAGCAAAAACGGCAGCGGCAACTGGGTGTCCTACGGTGCGCAAACGCTAACCACGTGGACTATGCCTTACGGCGGCACGGACGACTTGGGGGTTGAGTCAAATGCAGGATACGGTTCTTACGGCTATATGTCCTACTCGTTTTACACGGGCAACAA
>JAEEHO010000328.1 GCA_016280845.1 Paludibacteraceae bacterium
ACTCTTGGAAATAAGTTATAACCGAAATACAAATATTACAATTATGAAAAAAATATTTACTATTATTGCAACTGCGCTGCTGTGCGCAACAAACGCCAATGCCTTGCTAGTTAGTGTACAAGGCCACGGCGAACTGGATGAGAATGGCATGAGCCTGACCATCGAAGAAGGCAAAGAAGATCCGCTGAGCCGTAAATATGAGATGGGACTGGAAGGCAGTGTATCAACTACAAGCGGTACACTCAACGTAACTATTACCCGCTCGGAAACTGGCATAACAGATCAGTTTTGCTGCGGTCATTGTACTTTCGGAAACGAAGAAACCTCTGAAGAGTTATCTTTCGAATGCGGCGACAAAATACAATCGTGGTATGTACATTACTCACCTGCTCCCGATTCAGACGTTACTATTACATACGTCTTCACTGATGGTACTGAGTCACGGACACTGACGGTTCGTTATATCCGCAAGTCACAAGGTATCGAAAATATCGAAGCCGACCAAACGGCTCCCGTTTATACTATCGATGGTACAAAAGTAGGCAACGCCCGCGTGAGCGAACTGCCTGCCGGCCTATATATTCACGGTAATAACAAATACTTAAAAACCAAGTAAGTTATGCGTACTCATTCATTTTTATTCGCCCTTATCGGCGCAGCTACGCTCGCATTCACGGCTTGCGAGAAAGAGTTAAAACTTTACAATGGAGATTTCCCCAAAAAGAATCTCATCGAAGAGTTCACCGGTCAAGATTGTCAATACTGCCCTATGGGTATGGATTGCGTACATGATTTCATCAAGGATGACCCTAATTGGATTGTTGTGATGCACCATACTTACGGAACGGATGATTTTACGGTAAAAGGCAGTAGCAAAATTGCCGAGAAGTTAAATGTAGAAGGAACTCCCAGTATAACCATCAATAGAGAAGAAATATCTCGTTTGAACGATAAAGGTAAAGAAATAAGAGAAGTAGTTTTTCACCCGGGTTATCTTGGATATTTGACAAATAGTTTTGCAAAAACCACCTACGCTTCGGTTAATATTGCCAACACTTATGACGCAAACAGCCGCAAACTGCATGTAAAAGTCACGGGTCAAATCGGTAAAGCTGATTTCCCAGCACTCAAACTAACCGTATTGGTTAAGGAAAGCGGTATGATTGGCTATCAAGTAGATTCGTATAACGCGTTTATAGGTTGGACAGAGTTCCGCCACACCAACGCTGTTCGCGCGTTCCTGACAGAAACATTTGGCGACCCGATTAGCATAGTAGACAAGAATCGTTCTTATACTGCTGAGTACGACATTGAACTGAGCGACAAATGGAATGCAGAGAACTGCATGGTTGTTGCTTTCTTGACTGCCGAAGAAGACAAGCCCGTTGTTCAGGCTGAACAAAGTCCTGTTGTATCGGGTTCGAAAGGTGGAGCAGATATCCAACACGGTGGAATCACCGCTGCTGCTGTTCCGGACTACTATCCGGAACCAAACGCTACTGTTTCCACCAAAGACGTTTCCGGTCGGGAAACAGAAACACTCAATGTTGCTAACGCGTGGGGAACCATCAATGGCAATGTGATTGAGTGGCAATTGCAGGCATATAACTTGGATGCTACGATAAAGTATCAGGGTTATAACTTCGTTCCGTTCGCATGGCTACATATTTATACCGACAAGAACGCACAAGGAATTCCTGCAGGCACATACCAGTTCACCAATACAAAGCAACCTGGAACTGCATATGCAGGAACCCGCGATGACGCTCATCAACAAATTGTAGGAAGCCAATTCTACTACATAGAAATTAACGATTTCAAGTACGGTGATATATCATATCCTCTCGCACAATGGTTGATTGCTGACGGAACTTTGACCATCACCGACAAAGGTTGGTCACTAAGCGGTCACACACGCAACGGTTCTACTATCAGTTTGTATGGTAGCACAGCTATCAAGAATAACGGCACAAAGAATGCTCCTGCTAAGAAACCGGCTCTGATGATGCAAAACGCTTCGCAGCCGAGAAAAATGCTGCCGATCATTCGATAATCGATAATTAGCACAATGACAACTCCTTTTGCACTCGTCACCGGCGCTTCGTCCGGTATGGGACTGGAGTTCGCACGACAACTCTCCGCCCGTGGGTACAACCTGCTGATGGTTAGCAACGAAGAGGCTATCCATCAGCGGGCGGAAGAGTTGCGCAGCGCGCTGCCGCAACGACAGATCATCAGTCTCGTGCGCGATCTGAGTCAACAGAACTCCGCGCGCGAACTATATGATTACGCGCACGCGCACAACATAGAAGTAGAGGTGCTGGTCAACAATGCCGGTGTCTATCATGACCGCGACATATTGGATGACAGCGAGGCATTCACGCAACTGATTCTCAACCTGCACATGGTCACACCGGCCATGCTGTGCTACCTCTTCGGCCAAGACATGCGCAATCGACGCAAAGGCTATATACTCAATGTTTGCTCTGTGACGAGCAAGATAGCAGCCCAGCGTTTGGGAACATACGGAAGCACCAAGGCTTTCCTCAACAATTTCACACGCTCGCTACATATCGAACTGAAGCCTTTTGGCGTCTGCGTGACCAACGTCAGTCCGGGCGCAGTGGACACCGGTTTGTACAGTATTCGCCCTTGGATGACCAAAGTGGGAAAATGCCTGGGTATAATAGTTAGCCCTCAAACGCTTGTTCGTCGTGCCCTGCGCGCACTCTTCCACGGCCGCAGCAAGGTCACCGTTCCTGCTGTCTTCTGGCACGCACTGACAACGGTTATCCAGCTCATTCCCACATGCGTTCTGCGACTCATCAGACGTCTGGGGTGGTTCTAAATGATTCCTACTATCGAGTACATACAGACTCGATTCGACGAGTTCAATGCCCGCTTCTTCGGCGGGCAATTGCCGTCTATTCCGATACGCCTCAGCCATGCCAAAGGCTTTCTGGGTAAAGTGTGCTATGTACGCCGACGCCAAAGCCTTTTCGGACGGTATCGCAACACCGATTTTGTGCTGCGCATCAACGCCCGCATCGACTTGCCGGAAGAGGTTATCGAAGATACTATCCTGCATGAGATGATTCACTATAGCATCGCGGTGAACAACTTGCACGACTCCTCCACGCACGGCCAACTCTTCCGTCTCGAGATGGCGCGCATCAACCGCGAAGGCAATCGTCATATCACTATCTCGCGCCGCCTGAATGCCACCGAACAAGCGCAGGCTCACTTGCACAAAGGACGTGTGGCGGCTGTTATCCGATTCGAGGACGGAAAAACGGGTATCAAGGTCATTCCCAAGCAGATACGCCATATTCTCGCGTGGGATAAACAAGTCCGCAAGCATTTCCCTATTACGCAAATCGAGTGGTTTTATACCGACGATCCTTTCTTCGCCGCATATCCGTCATCCGTGGCTTTTCGTATCTTCTTGATCAAGCAACCGGACACGCTCCCACTCTCTTCGGCTCACCGCCTGGTTATTGAAGACGGACGTATTCGCCTTCAAACCAACGCATCCAACCCGATCAAGTGGTAAAATACGAAAAAATACTTATAAATTTGCATATATCCGAAAAAAGTTGTACTTTTGCACTTGATATTTTATATACTACATTTACGTACTTTCTTCGAAGGCATTAGCGGGTAATTAGCAGGTAATCCTAGACAATACAGCGGGTATTTAGCGGGTAACTCATGGGTAATTAACGACTACATAAATAAAACAATTATTAACACGTAGGTATAATGAAACTTCTCTACAAGGTATTTTTCGCAGCCATCGCACTGACTGCACAAATTCAAGTACAAGCACAAGCGTCCGACTTGCCTTCGAAATTAGAGGGAAACGACCTCTGCATCAATTATCTCGACTTGCAAGGTTCTAATGTAACTTGCACGTATGGCTATTATCCTGTCGGGACTCAATCTCCATTTATGAATACAGGTGTGGTAGATTTCGGACCGGATGATATTAGAAGTCGTCATACCGTTCACACTGACAAGACCGAGACAGACCCGCGCACAGGCGGTTTGCTTCATACTGTTCCCGAAGGTGCACTTGCTTCCGTGCGATTAGGCAACTGGGATGTTCATAATGAGGCAGAGTTAATCACTTACGATATCAACGTAGATGCAGAAAACAATGGTATTCTTATTATACGCTATGCCGCTGTGCTTCAAGACGACTCGCACGCTGGCAATAATTCTCAATTTAACATAGATATATTGGATGCAAACGGAAACATAATAGATCCAAGTTGTGGATACGTTTCATTTACCTCTTATGACGCAGAGCGCAGTTCCAATTGGAACGTATATCAAGAACAAAGCACAGGCAACATAGTATTCTGGAAGGACTGGGCAACTATCGGCATTGACTTAACACCATACGACGGATTAGATATCAAGGTACGCTTGACCACGATGGACTGCGCTCTG
The DNA here is from genome assembly GCA_016280845.1 of Paludibacteraceae bacterium. Lineage (GTDB taxonomy): Bacteria > Bacteroidota > Bacteroidia > Bacteroidales > Paludibacteraceae > Colicola. The sequence continues at coordinate 4,456 of JAEEHO010000328.1, forward strand.
GGTGCGCATTTCGGCTATGCGTATTTTACACTTGATTGCGCAGATGCTAATATGACCTATAGCAAAGACTCTTCAGGCACTACATTCTTTGCACCGGATGGCTTTGCATATGAGTGGACCAACGAAGATGGAGATATTCTCAGTACATCTCGCGAACTGACAGTAGATAATAGTAGTAATCAAATTTACACATGTAAACTCTCCTCTTTGGAGGACTCTAATTGCTATTTTACTATTAGCGTACAGCCGGAAGACGAAACTGTTCCAAACGCAATAGAAAATACTCCGTTCAGCGCTGCTCATTCCGCTACGAAAATTATCAACAACGGTCAACTTATCATCCAACGCGGTAACAAGATCTACAACCTGCAAGGCCAAGAGATTATCGTTCCCTAAGGGTTAAGTAATAATCGCCTTCTTCTCACTCCCGTCCGGTATCTCGCCGAGCGGGAGTGAATGGTATAAATTCGGGCCGTTATCGAGGCATTCTCGAACCGTTTTCGAGCCATTTTCGAACCATTATCGAGAGATATGCCGCAATGAATGTCAAAAAAAATGCGCTTTTGTGCTTTTTTTCTTGCACATGTCAAAAAAAAGTTGTACCTTTGCACGCCTTTTTGCGTGCGCAGTTAATCAAGAGCAGCGACACAAAGAGCAACATTATTAACTTTTAACGGAAATTCGATATACCGACACATCGAAATCTTGATGTACCGAATATTGGTTTCCACACTTTTATCTACCACAATGGCAGAAAATCTTTCTCTCCAGAACTTCGACTGGGATGCCTATGAAGCTCAAAAGCAAGGCGCAAAAAACGAAGCAGAAATCCAGAAGTACAACGAAACTCTTAGCGCCATCAAGGACAACGAAGTCGTTGAGGGTACTGTTATCAGCATCAACAAGCGTGAGGTTGTTGTTAACGTTGGTTACAAGTCGGACGGTATTGTTCCGGCAGCTGAGTTCCGTTACAATCCTGAGCTCAAGGTTGGCGACAAAGTAGAAGTCTTCATCCAGAGCCAAGAGGACAAAAAGGGCCAGTTGGTTCTTTCTCACAAAGAAGCACGCGCAGCACGCGCTTGGGATCGCGTTAACGACGCCTTCAATGCAGGCGAGATCGTTACCGGTTATATCAAGTGGCGTTCGAAGGGCGGTATGATCGTTGACGTACTCGGTATGGAGGCATTCCTCCCGGGTAGCCAGATCGACGTTAAGCCTGTACGCGACTACGATGTACTCGTAGGCAAAACAATGGAGTTCAAGATTGTTAAGCTCAATCCTGAGTTCCGCAATGTAGTGGTAAGCCACAAGGCTCTCATCGAGGCTGAGATCGAGGCACAGAAGCAAGAGATCGTCGGCAAACTCGAGAAGGGTCAGGTACTCGAGGGTACCGTTAAGAACATCACCAACTACGGTGTATTCATCGACCTCGGTGGCGTTGACGGTCTTATCCACATCACCGACCTCTCTTGGGGCCGCGTGAACAATCCAGCCGACATCGTTGAGCCTAACCAGACCCTCCACGTTGTTATCCTCGACTTTGACGAGGAGAAGAAGCGTATCGCTCTCGGCTTGAAGCAGTTGCAGCCACATCCAT
>JAEEHO010000329.1 GCA_016280845.1 Paludibacteraceae bacterium
GGGGTCCCCGACAAATTTCTAATTTGTGGGGTGAAGCGGAGGCATCGGTCGCTTTAATGAGCGCGTTGCGCTCAGTCTGTGCGATCCGATTGCCGAACGCGTCGTTAGTGATTCGTTATAGATTCTTAGTCATTGCCGAGGGTATCTGCCGACGATCACGGAATCTAGCCTATGTAATCCATATACTATATGCAGGATTTCTTCGTAATCCATACAAAACAAAAACGAGCCGCGTTTGCGACTCGTTTTGTGATCCTATAATGGATGCAGAATTTCTTCGCAATCCTTAGCCCTCGCCGTGGGCGAGTTCTACAAGCCTATAACAAAAAACGTGCTTGAAATAACTTTCAAACACGTTTCTCTTTTAGTCTTGTGATCCATGCAGGATTCAAACCTGCAACCCCCACATCCGTAGTGTGGTACTCTATTCAGTTGAGCTAATGGACCCCTTGCTTTTGAAAAGCAAACCAGCTTGCGCTGGTCTTGCGGTGCGGACGAGACTCGAACTCGCGACCTACGGCGTGACAGGCCGGTATTCTAACCAACTGAACTACCGCACCAGTAGTAGTTGCCTCTCAAAAGCGGGTGCAAAAGTACTGCTTTTTTTTGACATGACCAAATTTTTCGGCAACTTTTTTTCAAAAAAGTGCATTTTCTGCCTATTTCGGATATATAGACCACTTTTCATGCCCTTTTTTCGGCTCTTTTTTGTATTTTTGTACCCGTTATGCGAGTAGTAATTCAACGTTGTTCGCGCGCGCAGGTGCGCATTAATAATAAGGTGGTCGGTGCTATCGACCGTGGTTTTTTGTTGCTCATCGGCATCACCGATGGCGATTCGACTGCTGAAGCGGACCTTTTGGCAAAAAAAGTAGCGCAGATGCGAGTGTTCGAGGATAGCGAGGGAAAGATGAACCTCGGGCTTAATGAAGTGAATGGTGCTATACTGAGTATCTCGCAATTCACACTCTATGCGGATTGCAAGAAAGGTAACAGACCGAGTTTTATTCGCGCTGCGCGTCCGGAAACGGCTTCGCCGCTGTATGATTATTTCAATCAGCGTTTGCGCGAGCAATACGGCCTGCACGTCGAAACAGGCTGTTTCGGCGCAGATATGAAGGTTGATTTCATCAACGATGGTCCGGTGACCATCATCTTGGATAGTGCGGAATTATAGAAGTGCCCGTGAACTATTCGACTGCAACGCCGGCGATCTTGAGTGCGGCGTTGATGCCATCGAGGGCAGAAGAAGTGATTCCGCCGGCATAGCCTGCGCCTTCTCCGCAAGGATAGAGTCCCGGTGTGCTGATCGATTGCAGCGTCTCCGGGTCACGCGGAATGCGTACAGCACTACTGCTGCGGCTCTCAACGCCTAAGATAACTGCATCGTTGGTCAGAAAACCCGGGTACTTGCGGTCAAAATCACAGAATCCCTGTTGCAGACGTTTGCCTATATGCGCAGGCAACCACTGATCCAGACGGCTGCTAACTGTGCCCGGCAGATAACTGCATGGCGGCAGACTCTTGGACGGTTTGCCTTCGACAAAATCTCTGAGTCGCTGCGCAGGTGCGGCTGATGGCTGATGGCTGACTGCTGCCTGATTGAATGCTTCGCGTTCGAGCGCTTCCTGAAACTCCAATCCACGCAGCGGGTCATCGCCCGGTATATCTTCGGGTAGAATCTGTACAACCATACCACTGTTGGCATAAGGCGAGTTACGATGGCTGGCCGACATGCCGTTGACTACGCATCCATCGGCCGTACTGCCGGCAGGAACGATATGTCCGCCAGGGCACATGCAGAACGAATAGACACCGCGTCCGTCCACTTGAGTTACTAGCGAATAAGAAGCATTGCCGACGAAGTGGATGAGTCCTTCGTCCTTTTGCCCTTTTGCTCCATTGCCTTTAAGGTGGTACATCAGTTGATTGATGAGCGATTGCGGGTGTTCGCAGCGAACGCCCATCGCAAAGCCTTTAGTCTCAAGCGTAACACCTTCTGTTGCCAACATCCGATATGTATCGTGCGCCGAATGGCCGATTGCCAAGATAATAGGCGAATGGTGAAGGTCTTTCAGACTGTTGATACAAGTATTGAAATGTATCTCTCCGCCGTGCTCCAGAATGCACTCGCGCATTCGACGGATAATGCCCGGCAGTTTGTCGCTGCCGATATGTGCGTGTGCTTCGTATAGAACCGTGTCCGGTGCTCCGAAATAGTGGAACAACTCCATGACACGCTGCATGTTACCGCGTTTCTTGGAACGCGAGAACAGTTTGCCGTCCGAGAATGTGCCGGCTCCTCCTTCTCCGAAACAATAGTTGGACTCGGGATTGAGTCCTTCGTTACGGTTGAGTAGCGCTATATCGCGTTTGCGTTCGCTGACCTCTTTGCCTCGCTCGTAGATGACGGGCTTGATACCGTGCTCCAATAGCGTCAGGGCGGCAAACAAACCCGCAGGACCACAGCCGATGATGACGGCCGAGCGTTCCGCGTTGTGTACATCTAGGAATACAGGCGGGTCGTAGAGTGGGATAGGTGCGTTCTTGGCAACAGGTTTGCCGTTGTCGTCAGTCAAAACGGTTAGATGCACTTTCAGCTGTCGCTGACGTGCATCTACAGAACGCTTCACAATACGCCACTGCTGCTCTGCAGCCCGTGCGTCTTGCGGCGATAATATGTACTCTTTTGAGTTAATAATTAATCTCTCGTTATCGTCCCGTTATCGTCTCGTATCCGTCTCGTGTATTGTCTAGGATTGACTCGAAGTTGACTCGATACGCTCCCGATACGCTCCCGTAATAGGAATTATTTACCTATTTTCGATAGAACGGCTTCAAGACCAAGTTCCTTAACGGCATCGTTAATCTTAGCTTCCAGTTCGTCGCAGAGGTCTGGATTGTCTGCTAATACGTTCTTTACGTTGTCGCGTCCTTGACCGAGCTTGGTATCGCCGTAGGAGAAGAATGAACCGCTCTTCTTGACGATTTCGCAAGCAACTGCGAAGTCGAGGATCTCACCGACGCGCGAGATTCCTTCGTTGAACATAAGGTCGAACTCAGCCTTTTTGAAAGGAGGTGCCACTTTGTTCTTGATCACTTTAACGCGAATTTCGTTACCTTTGATGTTGTCGCCTTCTTTGATTTGACCTATACGGCGTATATCGAGGCGCACGGAAGCGTAGAACTTCAGCGCATTACCACCGGTGGTTGTTTCCGGGTTGCCGAACGTGATACCAATCTTCTCGCGCAACTGGTTGATGAAGATGACGGTGGTGTTGGTCTTATTTACAGAAGCAGTCATCTTACGCAGAGCCTGCGACATCAGGCGTGCCTGCAGACCGACTTTGTTGTCGCCCATGTCGCCGTCAATCTCGGCCTTCGGAGTGAGGGCTGCAACTGAGTCAATAACAATCAGATCTACGGCAGCCGAACGAATCAGTTCATCGGCAATCTCGAGTGCCTGCTCGCCTGAATCAGGTTGTGCAATCAGCAGATCTTGAACATTAACTCCCAGTTTCTCTGCATAGAAGCGGTCGAAAGCATGCTCGGCATCAATGATAGCCGCAATGCCGCCTTGCTTCTGCACTTCAGCCATGGCATGGATAGCCAGCGTAGTCTTACCGGACGATTCCGGACCGTAGATCTCGATGATACGTCCGCGTGGATAGCCGCCTACGCCGAGCGCGAGATTGAGGCCGATACTGCCGGTCGGTATAACTGCTACATCTTCTATTTTTTCGTCTCCGAGACGCATGATGGCGCCTTTGCCGAAGTCTTTGTCAATCTTTGCCATAGCGTTTTGCAACGCTTTCAGCTTCTCTGCCGATGGTTTGTTTTCTGCCATAATATGTGTTAGTGTTTTTATTGTTGACGTAATATTTTTTGCGGGTGCAAAGGTACTAAAAAAAAATAACATGTGCAAGAACGCATGTTACTTTTGGCTATTTTTTCA
>JAEEHO010000330.1 GCA_016280845.1 Paludibacteraceae bacterium
GGCACTTACTCCTCCATGTACACCAAAGTATATCTCCGGTGTCTGCAGTCGTGGCTGTGCCTGCAAAAAGGCTAACTGCAAACTGAAAACCAAAAGGAATATCAGTCTCCAATATACCTTATGTGCTCTCTTATCATTCGTCATTCGCCCTTCGTCCTTTCTCCCTTACTTCTCTACTACCTTTACGTTGGCATTTTGCCAGCCGTAATTGACGTTGGAGCGTTGCAGACGAATATTCGACTGCAGACCGTTGTATTCCATTTCATCATTCAGACTGTTAACCAACATGTGTAACAAGTCGTAGCCTAATAGGTCGTAGCGTGGCGCTTCTGACACATGATTGTTGGCATAATAGCGGCTCCATAATTCATCGTAAGCCTTTGTATCAGCTTTCGAAGTGAACATAGTGGTATATATCTGCGGAACGCGTATATCCTCTTTCTGCCATGAATACTGACTAACGATACGCACGCGATAGCCTGCCGATTTCAGGGCCTCGATATGCGGTAGCAGCAGACGTACGTGACTCAGTTTGTCGCTATGCAGTATAATCAGGTTCTCTTTGCCTCTGTCCAATGCATAAGTAGCCGAGTCGCTCATCAGGTCTCGCAATGCCAATGACGTATAAGTAATATCGCCCGCGCGCATGTGCTTGCGCAGTGCGCGTATTGACGGACTCAGTTCTGCATCGCGTACATCTACCGCTACGCAATGCGGATTGTGTTTCTTAATCCAATGACAGATACTGTCTGCTTTTTGATCATCGGTAGCATTGAACTGAATCAACTGGCTGTGTCCTGCCAATTCGGCGTCATCGGTGAACGGAATGAGCAACGGTATTTTGCGGTATTCGCACCATCCTGCCATTCGTTCGATCTGAATCGGATAAACCAATCCCAATATACCTTGTACACTATCCAGTACAGTGCTGTCACATAGCGCATTGATACGGCGTTCGCTACGTTCTGTATCGTACACACGCAATTTATATTTGGTGCTATCGTTTTGTAACTCATACAATGCCAGCAATACACCCTGATAGAATTCAACCATTTTGTCAGCATTGTTGCTACGTTTGGTCTGCTGGCTTTCAAAAGGTAACATCAGCGCCAATTCGATGGTACGAATATGCATGCTGTCGTTGTTGACGAAAGCAAAACTATCACCCACCATCTCAAAACCTTCGCCGTTAGCCACAATAGGTAGTTCCGAGAGGTTCTCACCTTGGGTCTCTATACTATCGTTTTTGGCAACTTCGTTCTTTTTGTCTTTTGCCCATTTCGATTTCTTATCTATTTTGCGTCCTGTGGGCACATAAATCATCTCGCCGAAGTGCAGACCGCGCTCTTTCAGTTGCGGGTTCAGACGTACTATGTCGCTCTGCTGTACATTGAAGTTGACACCTATACGATACAGACCGATACTCTTTTCCACCTCATATTTATACACCTCTTCGCCATTGATGGTGTCCAATGGGTAGTTCTTCAGTTCGTCCTCAGCTTGTGCTGCAACAGTCATGCACAGCAACGCTACTATATAGCAAATTCTTTTCATATTCGTTGGTACTTTCTTCTACGTATCACAATTATCATGCCGCCGATTAACGCCAATATGGCGATAGGGCTGATTGTACTGACCATTTGCACTTTCAATCTCTCATCGTGCGCACGCTTGTCGTTCAGCAGACGCAGCGCAACACTCTTCTCACGCAGACTAATCAAACCGTCGGCATCTGTTAGCCATAGGATGGCGTTAACTATCACGTCTCGATTGCTAAACTGCATACCGCTGTAGCGGTCATATCCCATCGGCAGCGCTTGTCCCTGCTGCACTTCGTTGTCTGCTATACTACCGCAGGCAATAACCACTTGGCGGGTCTTCTTGCCTTGCTTGACGATACCCTCGCAGCCGCTGACACCTTCCGGCACCATTCGGTGAGCAAAAACACTCTGAAACTCACCTTCCAGCGACACAGCCACCGGCACATATTGATACTGGAATTGCGACAAGTCAGGATTTATATCGCTCAAGTCCACTTCGCCCGGCGTACCTGTCAGACGTGTAGCAGTACTGGTTGCCAGCAATACACGTTTCTCTATTCCGTCTTCGCCACCCACAGCGTCTATAGGACTGACGAATGTACTGCTCACTTGTCCCAGATTGCGTGTTATCGGGCTGCCTTGACTGGTCAGCAGTAATGGCGCGTAGGTCCAAGGCATCGGTTGTAGATTAGGCTGTTCGGGGTCGCTCGAAACGTTAACCGGAATAGGCAGACACTGAACGTCTTGCACCAACGCAGGGTTGATACGTACGCCGTAGCGGAAGAACATATCCGTCAGCCCCAAGTCCAATGCGATGATAGGTGTGAACCCCTCTTTCTGCAATACCTGTTCGCTGAAACGTACTCCGTTGATGGCCCATAATACCGAACCGCCACGCATGATGTATTGGTCCAAAATGAATCGCTCTTGTACGCTGAACGCCGTCTGCGGATCCAGTACTAATACTGCTTTGTATCCGTCCAGTATATGTGCGTTGATACTTTCGCCTTTCATACCTTCGCCATTCGCCGTTATGCTGCCACGATCCACCTGATAGTAGCGACTCAATGCGGTCATCAAATCGTAGGTATGTGCCTCGTCCGGTTCACCGTGTCCCTCCAGAATAGCGACACGCGGAGTTTCGTTCTGTTGCAACAGATGAATGGCTTCGGCAAAAGCGAACTCCAGGTTCTCGATGCTTGCATTCAGGTTTTCTTCTCCGCTTAATCCGCGAGTGTTCTTGAGTAGCGCTACGGGCGCGCGCTTGCCTTTATAACGCACGAGCGCGTAAGGATAGACGGTCGTTTGTGCCGTTTTTCCGTTTTGCTCACGCTCATGAATCACTATCGGCTTCAGTCCCATTGACTCAGGAACATCGGTTTTTGAGTCATCGAATCGTTGAATCTTAATATCTCCGAAAACAGCCATCTCTTCGATGGTCTCTTCGGTTGCTTTCTGCAGTCGGCGGAAGCCGGCATTCAAATCGCCTTGCAAGTACAACGTTACCTCGATAGGCTCGTTGGTGTTGCGCAGCATGGTCTTGGTGGCTTCGCTCAGACTATAGTGTTTGTCGTCCGTCATGTCAAGACGCACAATCCATACGTGTGCCAGCACATTTGCCAGCACTACGCACGCGATCACTATAATCAGATTTTTTATCCGCATGGTCTATTCGGGTATCGAGTCTCTCGAATTATTTCTTGATTTTCTCCCAAACTTCTTTGTTGATCTCTACCGGATACTTAGCACGCAGAGCCTTGATCCACTCTGTCTCCAGATAATCCTGGTAGTCGGTCGTTACGCGACCTTTCTCGTCCATCCATGTCTCCGGTGCTTTCAGTTTCTTACCCTCGCAGATGACGATAGGTTGGTTCTCGTTCGGAGTGAACTTAGCGTTCTTGTCGCCGAATACGTATTTATCTACAGCAGCGTTCTTGCCTTGCTCGTACAGATAACCCGGCTGCAAATAAACGTATTGGATGCTGTCGTTGTTCAGACGACGGTTGATATATGCCTCAATGCTATCCGGCTCAGCGCTTCTAACGATAGCTTGTGCAGCCTTAGCGCTACTCTTGTCTTTACAGAAGAGTACATAGCCTTTCCAGTGCGGTTTCTCCCAAATGTAGTTCTTCTTGTTAGCTTGGAAATATTTCTCCAGACCTGCGCTATCTTTAGCGGCCTTGTCCCATACTTCGCGCAGCGATACCTCGAACAGCAGAATACCGTCGTGATACTCCTGAACCAGGTTCTTCAGTTCCGGATACTTATTTTCCAGTTGCTCGTCAGCATAAGCCTTTACGTCTGCGTCGCTCATCTCGTTCGGCAGATTGTATTCACGGCGTGCTTTGCGGATGAAGCTCTTGTCTGCTTCCTGAATACGCTCATCGCGTTGTACGCTGCGCAGGATTTGGCTACGCATCGAATCCAACGGCAGAATACCGCGTTGACCCTCTTTCTGAATGATGTGCCAGCCGTACTGCGAACGGATAGGTTCGCTGATCTCGCCTTCTTTCAATGCGAAAGCTGCATCTTCGAACGGCTTAACCATCATTCCCTTGCCGAACCAACCCAGTTCACCGCCACGGGCGCTACTACCGCGGTCATCCGACTCTGCGCGGGCAATCTCTTCGAAGTTGTTGCTGTTCAGTATAGCGCGAATCGAATCGATCTCTGCTTTCTTGGCTGCAGCAATACTATCGGTCTTCTTGATTTGCTCCGGATCAGCGTCGTTGGCA
>JAEEHO010000331.1 GCA_016280845.1 Paludibacteraceae bacterium
CACACTAAGTTCCAACAGACCTACGCCGCTATCAAGGCGCTGACCCCGGAACAAAAAGCAGCCTACAAAGAGGCGTTCGAGAAACAAAGCAAATACTCGACGCTGAGGGGCTTCATCTTCGCAAGCGAGTACGCGAAGTTGGCGTAAGCGCAAGAATTAAGAATTAAGAAACCATTAAACAAAAACCTTTTAACTATGGGAAAAGTAGTGTTTGAAGACCCGATACATCATATATCGGGCAAGATCAGTAAAAAGTTCCGTACGATCTACAATCTGCGGAAAGCAAGTCAAAACAAATTCACTTCCGTGCACGGAGACCGTGTAGCGCCGGCGACCGCCGAAGAGTTGGCGCAGCGAGAGAAATTCAAGACCGTGCGTCAGACGGCGTTGGCCCGTTCGCAGAACTTGAGCCAGATTGCGGCAGACCGTGCGGCATTCAAGGCGGCAAGAGCGGCAGGCGACAAGCATACCACGCTGATGGGGTGGTTGTTTGCGGAAGAATGGAAGAAGCTGTAAACCAGCCCTCCCCCGACCCCTCCCGATAGGAGGGGAGACGGGGAGGCGGAATCGAGGTTGGCAGGCCCCCGTTAGGGATAGTATATGCTCCGGTGAAAACGTTGTGGAGCGGATGGGGAACGCGGAACACGAGCGCGGGGCAGCGCGTTTTTGGAGGGGCATATACGCTATCCGCATGGCTTTGGGGCCTGACAAGCGATGAAAAAAACTAAACAAAGAAAGGAAAACGAATATGAGAAAGAATCTTTTATCTTTGAGCGGAGCGGTCTTGTGTCTTTTAGCCGCAGGCGGTCTAAGCTCTTGCAACGCGACACGAACCATCACCACCAAAAGTGAGTATTGGCAGAAGGGCGACACGTCCTGCGTCATACAGACCAAAACGATCGAAACGTATGACGCTTCGAAGAAGTAACACCCCCAGCCCCCACGACACCCCCCGATTTTGTTCTATGACCGTCCACTGGACGCTCAATCGGGCAAAGCCCTTCACCTTTTGAAGGGGGAGAAGGGGGAGAAAGGCGGGGATATCATGCAACGATAGTAACTATACCCTTGGAAGCATCCATGCTTATTCGGTCTCCGTTCTTGAGTAGCTTGGTGGCGCCTTTGACATTGACGATTGTAGGCAGACCATACTCGCGCGCCACTACAGCTCCGTGCGACAGAGACGAGCCGATCTCAGTAATCAATCCATTGACGACTGAGTAGTAAGGTGTCCACCCGATGTCCGTAAAACGCGCGACCATGATTTCGCCTTTTTGTAGTTGGTTGGCATCTTCAGCAGTGTAAATAACCCGCACAACTCCCTCGCAAGTACCATTAGAAACCGGTACACCTCGCAGCAGGCCATCGTCCGGTGTCTCATCACAATGATCTGCAATAGGTTTGCCGATATAGATATCATCAAAAGTCAATTCCTCCTGGATAGCATAGGCTTTGCGGCGTCGCACAGCCAACGGCGAGAGTGTCTTATCGCCGGCAATGAGTTGCCCTATCTCATCATGCGTCAGGAAATAGATCTGATCGGCATCGTCCAGCAATCCTGCCTCAACCAACATGAGTGCCAAGCGGGCATATTGCGTCTTGAACCGATCGATGATGTCAATCAGACGCGACTTGGTGTACTCACGATCAACGACCGCTTGTCTGGCACGCTTAGCAAAAGCAACAGCCACGCGGCGAAGTACCGGTTTGGGAATAAATGCAAATGCCTGCTGCAGATCTACTTGTTCGTCTCCCTGAGAGAGATTCATCGGCGAATGGATGATGCTTCGCAGGTAGTTCATCAGCGGTAGTTCGTCTTCGCGCCACGGCTTGTTGCGCATCTCAGCCTCCTTGATACATCTATGGCCATGACGCTTCAGGAAAGCGCTATAGAGTTGGTTGACCTGCGGATCCGAATGAACTATCTCGAGCAGTTGCTCAGCACTCATCTCTTTGGCTTGCGGCGTTTGCTTGCAAATGAGCGAAGCTATCTGCTGCAGACGTGACAATATATCCGCACTCTCAATATTGGGAATATTGCTCAACAGGTGCGACAAGAAAGACTGATACTCTTTCTTATCCGGGAAATAGGGATCAAGTATCTGATAGAGCGTACTGGATGCGCTACCCGAATAGGAAGAAGAAGCATAGTGATAGATGAGGCTCTCGTTGAGCAACGCTATATTGGCATCAATCGATTGATAGAGTTCGTCATAGGAGGAAGTGTCTGCAAAATGCACACGGGTCAGCAGTTGGTCAAAACGCTTCATTGCCCGATGTCCGGAGAGGACATACCGCATAAACTTAACCGAGTTGACAGCCCGGACCAAGGGATTCGCGAATGGTTGCTCAATGGGCGGATAATCGTGATATTCGCCCATGATAGACAGGTTCATCGATTGAGGATTGGCTATTCCGACCCGTGCATACATATTGTATAGCAGGTTCATATCGAAGAACAGATGGCCCGATATGGAGGAAATGAGTCGCAGAGGTTGCTCCGCCTCCGGCGAATCATAGACACCCGCCTTAGCGAGCATATAGCGCATACCATAATCGATGGCCTTGGCGGATGTTGAGAGTGTAAGTGGCGTTACGGCACCCGGCATCATCTCACCAACGTTACGCTTGGTAAACAAATGTTTGCTCAGATCCTCGTCACGGTCGAACTCCTCTATATCAATAATCTCAGTCGTGATAGGGCGCATTTGGAGCAAGTATAAGCGCCCGGCATGGATGGCCCATTCGATATCTTTCTCTTCGCCGAAAGCCGTGCGTATTCGTTTGGCGGTATCGTATAACAAGCGCACCTGTTCTGCGCTCAGCATATCGTCGCTGCAGGGACGGTAGTTTTTACGCGAAATAGAATAACGATGGGCAGAGACCTGTCCGGATACTAAGTTTTCTCCTTGTCCGCACACAGCTTCAATCAGTATGTTGGAACCGTTGTTCGGGTCGGCAGTAAATAGGACTCCTGCACAATCGCTATCAATCATCTGCTGCACGACGATATTCATCTTGGCGCTGCCAAGGTCGAAATGGCGGGCATACTCGGTCACGCGCTCAGCATGCAAAGATTGCACGCATTGGCGAATACGCTCTATGAGATTTTCGCGATTGACGAACAAATAAGTCTCATATTGCCCGGCATTGGACACACCCGCCTGGTCCTCGTTGGACGCCGACGAGCGCACAGACACTTGCGGCACATTCAACGCATCGAATGCCGCATACACAGCAGCATCGTCTATGTTTTCCGTATCGGTTATAACAAAGCCATGAGGTATCTCGAATCCCTGACGTACCAACATATCCAGACCTTTTGCCTTGCCGCCTATGGAGTCATATAATTCCTCGGGTACGGTTCCTAATCGGTATATATTCATCGGTGAATCGTATTTAATGGACGTTGATTGAAATAGCGGTCGGCATCGCTGTTGAATCCTATCTCGAGGATTCCTCTATAGGGTTGGCCATCTATGGTGAATGAAGCGATGTTCTCGTACAGTATATACTGACCATTTTGGAAGTGATAGGTCACGCCGGTCAACACTTCTGCACAGACGCGGACGGCGCGCCCGTCATTGAGGTGCATCATAAAGTCGAGTTTCTGAGGAATCGAACCTTGCGCAACAAGTTGCAGATCCAGATCTGCCTGCTGCATCAGATGCAGACCTTTCTCATCGCGAAGACTGCCCACTTCCAGGACGCTCATGGCCGGATAAGACACCATCGAATAGTTAAACTGCCCGTTGGGAGACACCGCCATCAGCCAGAGGTGATTGTTCATATAGTTCCAGTCACGCTTGCCGAACGAGTGATCGCGTACACAAGGCAAACTGAAAGTCCGGGTTCGGCCGTCTATCTGCACTTCGCCCGTCAGCACCCCTTCCTGCTCGTAGTGGCATTGGCCGCTCACCTGCTGCAGTTGACCGAACAGATTCTTATCCCAACGCTCATTGGCAATGCCCGTTGCCATACGAACGGCAGGCATGTCGCTTGTGAAATCTATGGGACGTTGCGTTCCTGCAAAACGCGCGCTGAGTTTCACATGGGTGCCATCGTTCACCTTACCGTCAAAACGGAGCATCCACAGTTCTCCCTCACGATGCACGCTAAGAGGCGAATTGCCGGGAGAGAAGACCTCCTCTTGCAACGAATAAACTTGGCCGTCCATATAGATTACGAACCACGTCTCGGCGGCATCTACACGTTGGCCAAGACGGGCGTAAATGGACATCTGACCGTCGTGAGCAGAGAAATAGTAAGAGTTATTCACCCATCTGTCAGTCACTCCCTCAAGCGA
>JAEEHO010000332.1 GCA_016280845.1 Paludibacteraceae bacterium
CTACGTCCGGCAGCACGAAGAACTCCGGATCGTCGGTCGAACCGGTCAACGCGTCAATACCTTTATCGGTCAACTCGATCGACTTGTTTTTCTCGTCAATAACGAAATAGAGTATATCGGTGGCCTCGTGCATGTTCTTCTCGTTCTCCTGGAGATAGAACTCCTCGGTCTTTTGCATGCGCACCTTGACACCCGGCTCGGACAAGTACTTGATCAGCGCTTTGGATTTCGGCATTCCCTTGAATGAGCGGAAGAGTGCCAACTCGCCTTCTTCTTTCACTTTCGGGTCTTCCGAGCCCATCTTCGCTTTTGCCTCGGCCAACAGTTTGGTTGTCAGGCTCGTTTGCTCGCGAACCAGCGTTGCCACGCGTCCTTTGTATTCGTCGTACATCTGGTCCTCGCCACGCGGCACCGGACCGCTGATGATCAACGGCGTACGCGCATCGTCTATCAGGACGGAGTCCACCTCATCCACTATCGCGTAGTTGTGTCCGCGCTGTACCAGATCCAGCGGACTGGTTGCCATGTTGTCACGCAGATAGTCGAAACCGAACTCGTTGTTCGTACCGAACGTGATATCGCACGCATATGCCTTGCGGCGCTCGTCGCTGTTCGGCTTGTGCTTGTCGATACAATCCACGGTCAAACCGAGGAACATGTATATCGGTCCGTTCCACTCCGAGTCACGTTTGGCCAGATAGTCGTTCACGGTCACTACGTGCACGCCCTCGTGCGTCAACGCGTTCAAATAGACAGGTAGCGTTGCAACCAGTGTCTTACCTTCACCCGTTGCCATCTCGGCTATCTTGCCCTGATGCAGAACAACACCACCGAAGAGCTGAACGTCATAGTGGATCATATCCCACTTTATCTCGTTACCTCCGGCCATCCAGTGGTTCTTGTAGATCGCCTTGTCGCCTTGTATCTCTACGAAATCGAAACGGCTGTCGGCTGCCAGATTCTTATCCATCTCGGTGGCAGTTACCTCTATGGTCTCGTTCTGAGCAAAACGACGAGCTGTTGATTTGACAATGGCAAAAGCCTCCGGCAGCATTTCTGTCAGAGTCTTCTCATACTGTTCCTTGATCTCGTCTTCCAGTTTGTCTACCTCTTTGTAGATTTTTTCACGGTGGTCAATCTCTGTTCCTTCGATAGACGCCTTCAGTTCGGCTATACGTGCCTTGCGGTCTGCCACTGCCTCTTGCAGTCTGTCCATCAGCGCCCAGCTGTGCGCACGCAATTCATCGTTACTCAGTTTGTCAATCTCCTCGTACGCAGCCTTGACCTGGTCAACAATTGGCTGAATGGCGCGCATATCCTTCTGCGCCTTGTTGCCAAACAGCTTCGTAATAATTTCTAAAAAATTCATATGGTTAAATAACTATTTTTTCTATGTATATCTCGGCATAAACAGCCCGCACGCAAAATGCGCCGCAAAAGTACAAAAAAAATTCCATATACGCAAGTACAAAATGCGTGCCATGCAATTTTTCTGCCATTTTGTCATGTTCGACACAAAAATACGCCTGCATGCAAAAAAACTTGCATATGTCCGAAAAATATTGTACCTTTGCAGCCGCAAAGGTGTTTTTACTATGGCTAAGATCATTACTTTAGGAGAAATAATGCTTCGCTTGAGTCCTGACGGACACGACCGTTTTGTGCAGACCGACTGCTTCCGTATCATTCCCGGCGGCGGCGAAGCCAATGTGGCTGTCTCGTGCGCCAACTCTGGCCACGAGGCCTATTTCGTGACCAAACTGCCCGAGCATGAGATAGGCCAGATGGCCGTCAATGCGTTGCGCCGATACGGTGTCCATACCGACTATATTGTCCGCGGCGGCGACCGTATAGGTCTCTACTACTGCGAGACCGGCGCTGCCATGCGTCCGTCCAAAGTGATCTACGATCGCGCTCACTCGGCTATGGCGGAGGCCGAACCGACGGATTTTGACTTCGATCGCATCATGCAGGGCGCCGACTGGTTCCATTGGTCAGGCATCACACCCGCTATCTCCGACCGGGCGGCTGAGATTGTCCGTCTGGCTTGCGAGGCGGCCAAACGACACGGAGTAACGGTCAGCGTTGATCTCAATTTCCGTAAGAAACTGTGGACCAGCGAAAAAGCCATTGATGTCATGCGACCGCTGATGCAATACGTGGATATCTGTATCGGCAACGAAGAGGATGCCGCGTTGTGCCTTGGTTTCCATCCCGATGCGGATGTCGAAGGCGGCCAAACCGATGCCGAAGGATACAAGGCTATTTTCGAACAGATGCAACGTGAGTTCGGCTTCAAGTATGTCGTTTCCACGCTCCGCGAGAGTTACAGCGCCAGCAACAATGGCTGGAAGGCGATGATCTACAACGGCCGCGATTTCTATCAGTCCAAACGCTACGAAATCAATCCTATTATCGACCGCGTAGGCGGCGGAGACGCTTTCGCCGGCGGTCTTATCCACGGTTTGCTCAAGTATCACGGCGACCAGGCTTCGGCACTCGAGTTCGCCGTTGCCGCTTCGGCGCTCAAGCATACTGTCAACGGCGATTTCAATCTGGTCAGCGAGGACGAAGTCCTCAACCTCGCCGCCGGCAATACCAACGGACGAGTACAAAGATAAAGGAAATTGACGATTAGACGATTGACGATGTACGATATATTGTTCAATTGAATCAATTCATTCGATTGTCCGCTGCAAGTCGTCAATTAACCCCAAATCGTCAATCAATCGTAAAATCGTAAATCGTAAAATCGTAAATCGTAAAGATGTCTAATTTTGATAAATTCCAGGTGATGGCTAAGATAGCCGAGGCACCGATGATTCCTGTTTTCTACCACTCGAATGTGGAAGTCTGCAAACATATTATCCGCGCTTGCTATGCGGGTGGCGTACGTGCGTTCGAGTTCACCAATCGCGGCGATTTTGCGCACGAGGTATTCGCTCAACTGAGCAAATGGGTTCGCACCGAATGTCCGGATATGGCGCTCGGTATCGGTAGTGTGGTTGATGCGCCTACTGCTGCTTTGTATATGCAGTTGGGAACGCATTTTGTGGTCAGTCCTGTTTTTAATCGCGATATCGCATTGGTTTGCAATCGTCGTTGTGTCATCTATTGCCCGGGCTGTTTGACGCCGACCGAGATCAGTACGGCGCATGAGGCAGGCTGCGACTTAACGAAGATTTTCCCGGGCGATGCAACCAACACGAACCTGATTAAGAGCACCTTGGCTCCTATGCCTTGGTCCAAGATCATGGTCACCGGTGGCGTTTCGCCTGACAAGGATAATTTGGAGAAATGGTTTGGAGCGGGTGTCTTCTGCGTAGGTATGGGCAGCAAACTTTTCCCTGCCGACAAGATCCAATCCGGCGACTGGCAGTATATCTCCGACAAATGCCAAGAGTGCTTTGCCATCATCTCCTCCAGCCGCCAATAACTCGTCCTCCGTAACCTCTTCCTCCCCCTTGTCGAAGGTGTTAGGGGGTATTTTCTTGCCGTCTTCGAGTGAATGTCGAGAGTTTACCATAGGATCACCATATGATTCCCATATGATCACCATAGGATCAGCCCCCCGTAACCCGTAACCTGTCCATCGTAACCTATATATACGCAGTATATATATTTTTTGTCATGTTTTTTCTCAGACTTACATGCTGAGGTTTACTACCGAAGTGCTCCGTTCGTTTTGTACTGGATATAGAGAAAGTGTACCGCTATAGGCGATGTGCAAACCAACAACGTACAATGTACAAAGCTTCTTCGCAACGGCCGGATCCTCAACCAACGTGGCGAGAAGTACCCTCCAAGGGCAAGAGATGAAGTAAAGGCGATAGCCGCAAGTATAGTGAAAGAGCAGTCCGGACTGCTCTTTCACTTTTTTTTTACATGAGGCACTTCAACTGTCTCAACTGTATCAAACAAACATTCTGGCAATGACGAAACTATACAACATGCCCATGAGCATGGTGTACTTGATCACTTGCTGGCAGGTCTTGTAGTCGCTGGATATCTTTGCCGACCAGAGCAACCAAAGCGAACTGAGCAACGGGATGAGTATTCCTAGCACAATATAACGCGTGCTGAGGCTCATCCATGATTTGTCGAACGGAAGTACGTGATACCATATATGGCCGATAGTGGCAACTGTCAGCACTATCAGCGCGGTCACAAACACCTTGGTCCACATCTCGCCCCAAACGATAGGCAGCGTGTGACACTCCAGTTCTCTGTCGCCCATCTGATCCTGCATGTCCTTGATGATTTCGCGAATCCATGTAAGCAGGAAGGCGAATAAAGCGAACCCTCCCAACCAGGTGTACATATCATGCTCCAGCGTGGTGTAGGGTAAGACGATGGCGTACAACTTCTTCAACAGCGCCACGTTCGCTATCGCTACTACTAGCGGAGTCAATGCCGCCAGCAGCGATATTGTGAGGTTGCCGATAAAGAGTAGGCGCTTGTAACTGCTTGAGTAGAACCATAATAAGCCCGGCACGAACACAAACAGGATGCCCAGACTCATGCTTCTAACCAACCACGCTGCTGCCAGACCGCAAACGATACCCGTAGCGCTCAAACCTATACTCAAGTGCATCGCAGTTGGTTTGCTTATCGTACGGCTGACTATCAGTTGGTCTGGACGGTTGATGCGGTCTATCTTGATGTCAAAATAGTCGTTGATGACGTACCCGCCGGCCGCAATACACATGGTCGCTACTATCAGCAGCACTAATACATACCATGGCAACTGTTCGCCGAACGCCACTTTGTCCAATATGGGTACTGCCACCCACTTTTCCATCACCCAGATCAGCGCGCCCATAAAGAGCAAATTGCTCCAGCGCACTAGTCGTAATATGTCTTTTATTCTTTCCATCATCTTTTCCCACCTTTCACTTAATCTTTAATATCACGCCCTTCCATGCCGGCAAGGTCAGTTCTATCGGTTGGTCTGCCTCAAAAACTATTTGTTGCTTGCCGCCGCGCAGCAG
>JAEEHO010000333.1 GCA_016280845.1 Paludibacteraceae bacterium
TAACAATTAACAATTATCAAAGTGTTCTGGCGGCTTAGGTACAACGTTTTAAGTCCGTACGGATTCTATCAGTTTGTACAAAACTCCGTAAACCCTTTGTAAATTGTAAATTGTGAATTGTAAATTTTGTTATTTATATTCATCCCACGCCTTGATTGCCAGGTCATCCATCGGCACATCGAGGAAAGCATTGATGAAGGCCTCAGCCAGTCGTGCATTGGTAATCAGCGGAATATTGAGATCCACCGCCGTGCGGCGCATTCTGTAGTAGCTGTCATGAACCGAATCGGCCAATGTATCCACAGGAATGCCGACAAAGAGGTCAATCTCTTTCTTGTGCATCAGGTCGGACACAATAGGCTGTTTGAGTTGGCCGAACTCATCGACATGCTCGTTCTTATAGACGCGTATATTAGGTACGCCCAGACCATTGAGGAACTCGCTTGTTCCGCCGGTCGCATAGATTGTGTAGCCGCGCTCCACCAGACGCTTGATGGTATCCAACATGTGCGCACGCTGCTTCGGGCCGCCGATAGCGAAGAGGATATTCTTCTTAGGAATACGCATTCCTACCGAGAGCATAGCCTTGAGCAGCGCGGTATTGGCATCCTGACCCAAGCAACCTACTTCACCCGTAGAAGCCATATCGACACCCAGGATAGGATCGGCGTTCTGCAGACGGTTGAAGGAGAACTGCGAAGCCTTGACACCCACGTAGTCGAAATCGAAGAGCGATTTGTGAGGACGCTCAACCGGCAAGCCCAGCATGATACGTGTTGCTATATCTATCAGGTTGATCTTGAGCACCTTGCTTACGAACGGGAACGAACGCGATGCACGAAGGTTACACTCGATCACCTTGATCTCGTTCTCACGAGCCAGATACTGGATATTGAACGGACCGGATATATTCAGTTCGCGGGCGATCTGGCCGGAAATACGTTTGATACGGCGCACGGTCTCAATATACAGTTTCTGAGCAGGGAACATGATAGTGGCGTCACCCGAGTGAACTCCGGCAAACTCAACGTGCTCGGAGATAGCATAAGCGATGATCTCACCGTTACGGGCGACCGCATCCATTTCCACCTCCTTGGTATTGGTCATGAACTTGGAGATAACCACCGGATGTTCTTTGGACACATTGGCTGCCAACTCCAGGAACTTATGTAGTTGTTCCTCGTTGGAGCAAACGTTCATTGCCGCACCGGACAAGACGTATGAGGGACGTACGAGAACCGGATAACCCACACGGCCGACAAACTTCTCTACATCCTCCATCGAGGTCAGCGCACTCCACTCCGGCTGATCCACTCCGATGCGGTCCAACATAGCGGAGAACTTATCGCGATCCTCGGCATTGTCAATCGATTTGGCCGTTGTACCCAAGATAGGCACTTGTTGCGCATCGAGTTTCATAGCCAGGTTGTTAGGAATCTGGCCACCGGTGGAAACAATCACACCGTGCGGATTCTCCAACTCGATGATATCCATCACGCGTTCAAACGTGAGTTCATCGAAGTAGAGACGGTCACATATATCATAGTCCGTAGATACCGTCTCGGGATTGTAGTTGATCATCACCGAACGGAATCCGTTGTTGCGAATCGTATTGAGTGCCTGCACACCACACCAGTCGAACTCAACCGACGAACCGATACGGTAAGCACCTGAGCCGAGTACCACGATGGATTTTTGGTCACCCAGATAGTGCACATCGTTCTTGGTTCCGCTGTAGGTCAGATAGAGATAATTGGTCTGAGCGGGGAACTCGCCGGCCAATGTATCAATCTGCTTAACAACAGGCAGCACGCCCATTTGCTTACGGTAAGCACGCATCTTGAGCACAGCCTGATCCATCGGCATGTCCTTGCCGAGACCCACGGCACGCGCAATCTGGAAATCGGAGAAGCCCAATTGTTTAGCACGCAGCAACAGGTCGTGATCCAGTTTGTTCATGTCGCCCAATTGTTTGAGTTGGGCATCTATCTTGATTATGTGCTCCAAACGTTGGAGGAACCAATTGTCAATCTTAGTCAGTTCGTGTATACGCTCTACGCTATATCCCTGGTACATAGCCTGGGCGATCGCAAAGATACGCTTGTCGGTAGGAGCCTTGAGCGCTGCATCCAAATCGTCAACATGCAGCTCTTTGTTCTCCGTGAAGCCGTGCATTCCCTGACCGATCATGCGCAAGCCCTTCTGGATAGCGTCTTCAAACGTACGGCCGATAGCCATCACCTCGCCTACCGACTTCATCGAGCTACCCAGCTCACGGTTGACACCGCGGAACTTACCCAAATCCCAACGCGGAATCTTACATACCACATAGTCCAATGCCGGCTCAAAGAAGGCCGAAGTCGATTTGGTAACCGAGTTATTCAGTTCAAACAGACCGTAACCCAGACCGAGTTTGGCAGCCACGAAAGCCAACGGATAACCCGTAGCCTTAGAAGCCAAAGCCGACGAACGGCTCAGACGTGCGTTCACCTCAATAACGCGATAGTCCTCAGACTCCGGATCGAAAGCGTATTGCACGTTGCACTCACCGACTATACCAAGATGGCGAATGATGCGAATTGCCAATGCACGCAGTTTGTGGTATTCGGAGT
This sequence comes from Paludibacteraceae bacterium, assembly GCA_016280845.1. GTDB lineage: Bacteria > Bacteroidota > Bacteroidia > Bacteroidales > Paludibacteraceae > Colicola. The sequence continues at coordinate 2,613 of JAEEHO010000333.1, forward strand.
TGGTCAGTGTCTGAGACGGGGCAATCACGATAGACTCACCGGTATGGATTCCCAGCGGGTCGAAGTTCTCCATGTTGCAGACCGTGATACAATTGTCGTAGCGGTCGCGCACCACTTCGTACTCAATCTCTTTCCATCCCTTGAGCGACTTCTCGACCAACACTTGCGGAGAGAACGAGAATGCCTTCTCCACCATGGTATTGAGTTCCTCTTCGTTATCGCAGAAACCCGAACCGAGACCTCCCAGAGCGTACGCAGCGCGGATGATAACCGGATAACCCAGTTCGCTGGCCGCACGACGCGCATCTTCGATAGTCTCACATGCCTCCGACTTGATAGTCTTGACATTGATTTGGTCCAACTGACGCACGAAGAGTTCACGATCTTCAGTATTAATGATAGTCTCGACCGGAGTACCCAATACCTGTACATTGTACTTCTCCAATACACCCGAACGATAGAGAGCCACACCGCAGTTGAGGGCTGTTTGTCCGCCAAACGAGAGCAGAATGCCGTCCGGACGCTCCTTCTCGATCAGTCGCTCCACGAAATAAGGAGTGACCGGCAAGAAGTAGATATGATCAGCCACACCCTCCGAAGTCTGAACCGTTGCGATGTTAGGATTGATCAACACGGTCTCCACTCCCTCTTCGCGCAGGGCTTTGAGTGCTTGTGAACCCGAATAATCGAACTCGCCGGCCTCACCGATCTTGAGAGCGCCTGAGCCGAGAACTAATACTTTGTGAATATTTTCTAATTTCATGTCTAAAAGATAGATTCTGTACTATTAGAGAAGTTTGACGAAATCGTCGAACAGGAACTCCGTATCAACCGGTCCTGAGCATGCCTCCGGGTGGAACTGCGCAGAGAACCACGGTTCCGATATATGGCGTATACCTTCGTTGGAACCATCGTTCATATTGACGAACAGCGGTTCCCACTCCTTGGACAGAGTGGATGCATCTACTGCATAGCCGTGGTTCTGCGAGGTGATGAAACAGCGGTCCGTGCCCACCATGCGTACCGGCTGGTTGTGCGAGCGGTGACCATAAGGCAGTTTGTAGATAGTTGCGCCCGCGGCCTTGCCCAACAATTGGTTACCCATACAGATTCCCGCAATGGGTTTATGCTGTTTCATGTAGGTCTTGATGTGATCTACCAGCACCTGGCATGTATCCGGGTTACCCGGTCCGTTGGACAGGAACAGTCCGTCTGCCTCGATGGTATTGAAATCATAGTCCCACGGCACACGTATCACTTCCACGTCACGATTGATCAAACAGCGGATGATATTGTGCTTGACACCGCAGTCCACCAGGATTACTTTTTTAGGCTTACCCTCGTTGTAACGAATCACTTCCTTGCACGACACTTGCGCCACAAAGTTGACATCCTCGTATTGCGATTCCGGTGCTGACGGGCAGCCCTCGATCTCGATAGAGCCCATCATCACTCCGTTCTCGCGCAGAAGCATTGTCAGCGCACGTGTATCAATACCGGTAATGCCCGGCACTTTCTCGCGCTTCAACCACTCGGCCAAGGTCTCATGTCCGTTCCAGTGGCTGTACTCTCCGCTATATTCGCTACAGATGATAGCGCGCGCATAGATACGGTCCGACTCCATGAAGGTAGCCAGTCCGTCCGGGCGGAAAGAGAACTCCGGCACGCCGTAGTTACCCACCAACGGATAGGTCAGCGTCATCAACTGGCCCGCATAACTCGGATCAGTGAGCGACTCGGGATAACCCATCATCGCCGTATTGAAAACCACCTCTCCGCTTACCGGGACATCAGCACCGAAACTATAGCCCTCGAAGGTAGTGCCGTCACTAAGCCTTAAAATTGCTTTTTTCATTATCTCCATATAGTTGCTTCGCGATCCGGGCCGACCGAAATTATCTTAATCGGCGTAGCCAGTTCGCGCTCCAAGAAATTGACGTAGTTAATAAATGCCTGTGGCAGATCTGCTTCTTTGGTGCAGTGGGTCAGGTCGGTCTGCCAACCCGGGAACTCCTCATATACCGGCTCCACATTCTTGTCAATAGAGAATGGGAAATCACGTGTCAACTCGCCGTTCACCTTATATGCCGTACAAGCCTTGATGACCGGGAATGTATCCAGCACGTCAGACTTCATCATCAGCAGTTGAGTTACGCCGTTGAGCATGATGGTATAACGCAGCGCTACCAGGTCAATCCATCCGCAGCGACGCTCACGGCCGGTAACTGCGCCGTACTCGTGACCGATGGCACGGATCTGACTACCGGTCTCGTCAAACAATTCGGTTGGGAACGGACCGGCACCAACGCGTGTGCAATAGGCTTTGAATATTCCGTACACCTCACCTATGCGGCTTGGCGCCAAACCCAGACCCGTACAAGCGCCCGCACAAACGGTGTTGCTGGAAGTAACAAACGGATAAGATCCGAAATCTACGTCCAACAGCGAGCCTTGCGCTCCTTCGCACAGGATAGACTTGTTGTCAGCCAAACACTTGTTGACAAAGTGCTCACTGTCGATGAAGCGGAACTGACGCAGAAAATCAATGCTCTCCATCCATTCCTTCTCCAATGCATCCAGTCCGTCCATCGAGACAGGACTGCCGCCCTTGGCGAGAGCTGACGCATTGAGCGAATTGATCATCTCGATGTGGCGGTCACGTGCCTGGGCGTACTTCTCGGCAAAATTATCCAGGATATCGCCTACACGCAATCCGTTGCGGCTTACCTTGTCTGTATAGGTCGGACCGATACCCTTGCCCGTTGTTCCAATCTTAGCCTTTCCTTTGGCCGCCTCATTAGCCTGATCCAGCAGACGGTGGGTCGGCAGAATCAAATGGGCTTTCTTGGATATATACAAGCGTTCCTGCAGATTATGTCCGGACTGAGCCAGTTCCTCTGCCTCTTTTTTAAACAATATAGGATCAAGTACGACACCGTTGCCTATCAGATTGATTTTGCCGCCTTGGAATATGCCCGAAGGAATACTGCGGAGCACATATTTCTGGCCGTCAAACTCAAGCGTGTGTCCGGCATTCGGACCGCCTTGGAAGCGGGCAACCACATCGTATTTGGGGGTGAGAACATCTACCATTTTGCCTTTGCCCTCATCACCCCACTGGAGTCCTAATAAGATATCTGCTTTCATAAGCCTAATTGGTTAAATATATAATCGACATTTTTCATGTAGTAGTCGAGCGTGAAGCACTCATCTATCTCTTGCTCGGATAGCAGTTTGGTCACCTCCGGAGTCTGCTTGAGCCAGTCTTGCATTTGACCGCCCTCCATCAGGGTACGCATTGCCACCGGCTGTACCAGGTCGTAAGCCTGCTCGCGAACCAGTCCCTTGCCAATCAACGCGTTCATCACACGCTGAGCAAAGATAGCGCCGTGGGTAAGACCGATATTGTGCAGCATGTTCTCCGGATAAACCACCAGATTGTCCAGTATATTCATCAGGCGTGCCAACATATAGTCGAGCAGCATGGTGGCGTCCGGCAATACGATACGCTCGGTGGACGAGTGAGAGATATCACGTTCGTGCCAGAGGGCTATGTTCTCCGATGCGGTGCACATGTATCCGCGCATCACACGGGCACATCCGCAGATGTTCTCCGACGAGATCGGGTTGCGCTTGTGCGGCATAGCCGACGAACCCTTTTGGCCTTTCTTGAATGCCTCTTCCACCTCTCTGACTTCCTGACGCTGCATATTGCGGATCTCCAGAGCTATTTGCTCCAACGAACCGGCTATAACGGCGAGGGTGGACAGATAGAAGGCGTGGCGGTCGCGACCCAGTACCTGCGTAGCAATCTTGGCAGATTCAATGCCAAGATGCTCGCATACATAACTCTGGATGAACGGCGGGATGTTGGCATAGTTACCAACGGCACCCGACAGTTTGCCGGCTTCCACACCCTTTGAGGCCATCTCAAAACGCTCTATGTTGCGCTGCATGGTAGCAAACCACAATGCCCATTTGAGACCAAATGAAGTCACGTCGGCATGCATACCGTGCGTACGACCTATCACCGGAGTGAATTTGAATTCATTGGCACGTTTCTGCAGCACTGCCATGAATTGCTTCAGGTCTTCACGCAGGATGGTGTTGGCCTGCTTGAGCAAATAGCCGTTTGCGGTATCTACCACGTCGGTCGATGTCAGTCCGTAGTGAACCCACTTGCGCTCCTCGCCAAGTGATTCGCTCACGGTACGGGTGAATGCCACTACATCATGACGGGTGATTTCCTCTATCTCGTGAATACGATCTACGTCAAAGCTTGCTTTGTCACGCAGTTTCTTCACGTCCTCTTTAGGTACAACACCCAACTCCGACCAAGCCTCAGCGGCCAGAATCTCTACTTCCAAATAGGCTTGAAACTTATTCTGTTCTGTCCATATTTGGCGCATCGCAGCGCGCGAATAACGATCTATCATAATTACTTAACAGTGTATGAAATACATTTATAAGCTTGTTCTGCTTTCTCCAATGCTTTTTCTACGGTTTGGTCGGTAGCCAATACTACGCCGTAACGACGGTGACCGTGTACGGCCGGCTTGCCGAACAGACGAATCTGTACACCGGGGATAGCCAATGCTTTCTCAATGCCATTGAATGTAACCTCTGTTCCTTCGCCCTCGATAACGATAGCCTTGCTGGCTGACGGTTGGAAGAAACGAATCTCAGGAATCGGCAATCCCAGTACGGCACGTGCGTGCAAAGCGAACTCGCTCAGGTCTTGGCTGATCATGGTGACCATACCCGTATCGTGCGGACGAGGACTAACCTCAGAGAAGATAACCTCATTGCCACGGATGAACATCTCTACGCCGAAGATACCGTATCCGCCCAGTGCATCGGTTACCGTCTTGGCAATCTTCTTTGCAGCCTCCAGCGCCTCGTCAGTCATTGCCTGCGGTTGCCATGACTCGCGATAGTCGCCCTCTACCTGATGGTGACCGATCGGATTCAAGAAAGAGGTACCGCCTGCGTGACGTACGGTCAGCAGGGTGATCTCATAGTCAAAATGGATGAAACCTTCTACAATCACACGACCTGCACCGGCACGACCGCCTTCCTGCGAGATATTCCATGCAGTCTCCACTTCGTCCTCGGTATGGATAGTGGACTGACCGTGACCGGAAGAAGACATGATCGGTTTAACCACACAAGGAATACCAATCTGCTTTACAGCCGCGATGAACTCATCGTGATTGTCTGCAAACAAATACGGAGCTGTAGGCAACTTCAGTTCCTCAGAAGCCAAGCGACGGATTGCCTCACGGTTCATGGTGAGGAATGCAGCGTTGGCAGTAGGGATTACATGATAACCTTCTTTCTCCAGTTCCACCAGAGTAGGAGTAGCGATAGCTTCTACTTCCGGGATGATGAGCGAAGGCTTCTCTTGTTCCACAATCTCGCGCAGACGTTTGCCGTCCAGCATGTTGAACACGTACGAGCGATGCGCAACCTGCATAGCGGGTGCGTTAGCATAACGGTCACATGCAATCACTTCTACTCCATAGCGCTGGAGCTCGAGGGTTACTTCTTTACCAAGTTCACCGCTACCCAATAAAAGTGCGCGAGTAGCAATCTGAGTTAGAGGGGTTCCAATAGTCATTTTTGAAAAGTGTTTATTTGTTGATTCTTTGTTTGTAACATTCTATCGTATTACGCATCAGCATGGTGATGGTCATCGGACCTACACCACCCGGCACCGGCGTAATGGCACCGGCTATAGGCGCTACGGATTCGTAATCCACGTCTCCCACCAAACGGCCGTCGGCAATGCGGTTAATGCCCACATCTATCACCGTTGCGCCCGGCTTAACCATATCGGCTGTAATCATCTGCGGTCTGCCTACTGCCACGACCAGTATATCTGCTTCGCGGCAAGTGGCTGCCAAATCAGCGGTACGGCTGTGAGCGATGGTGACTGTGCAGTTCTTGTCCAACAGCAGTTTGGCAACCGGTTTGCCCACTATGTTGCTGCGACCTACCACTACCGCGTGACGTCCTTGCAGAGGTGTGCCGCTTTGCTCCAACAGAGCCATCACACCCATCGGCGTGCAAGGTACAATGGTCTTTTGGTCCAACCACAGTTTGGCTACGTTGGTTGGATGGAAACCGTCGACGTCTTTCTCCGGAGAGATGGCTTCTATCACGGCCTGCTCGTCTATGTGTTTCGGCAAAGGCAATTGTACCAATATGCCGTCCACATGGTCGTTCTCATTGCGTTCGCCGATGATGCGGAGCAATTCCTCCTGACTCACCGTCTCCGGCAATTGAATCAGTTCGCCGTCAAAGCCGCAATACTCCGTAGCTTTGATTTTACTTCTGACATAAGACATGCTGGCGGGGTTCTCGCCCACAATGATCACGTCCAGACACGGCTTGCGACCGTACTGAGCGGACAATGCGGCTACCTGCTCACGCATCTCTTCCTTCAGATGTTGTGCTATTTGTTTTCCGTCTATTATCATAATGCCCAATGTGCTATATCTCTTCTGTAGAACAAATTCGAACAATGGATCTTTTTAATCTCGGCATACACATGTTGCTGTGCCTGCTGGATATTGTCGCCGTGAGCGATACACATGAGTACGCGTCCTCCGTTGGTTACCAACTGACCGTCCTTCACGGCTGTTCCCATATGCAGCACCAGTCCGTCAAAGTCTTCGACTCCGTTTATTACTGCACCTTTGGTGTACGCGCCCGGATAACCGCACGAAGCCATCACAACGCCAATTGTTGCCTGCTTATGCCATGCTATATTGTCTAGGATTTCCCCGGTGGCGATAGCATGAAAGACCGTATACGCATCGGTTTCAAGCAATGGAAGCACAACCTCTGTCTCCGGATCACCGAAACGTGCATTGAACTCTATCACTTTTATTCCATTGTCAGTCTTCATCAATCCGCCGTAGAGCACGCCGGTCAACGGTTTGCCCTCTTGCACCATCGCGTCTGCTACGCGTTGCAGTATATTCTCCAGCGCCCATTGCTCTTCCTGCTCGCTGATGAAAGGCAGCGGAGTATAAGCTCCCATTCCGCCGGTGTTCGGTCCCATGTCGCTGTCGTAAGCGCGCTTATGGTCCTGGCTGAGCGGCATCGGATATACACGGTGATGATCCACAAAGGCCATAAAGGAGAACTCCGGACCCTGCAGATAGTCTTCTATCACCACTTTGCCTTTGCCGAAAGCCTCACCCACCAACATATCGTTCAGTGCGTGCTGTGCCTCCTGCTCGTTCTCCGCAATCACCACTCCCTTGCCTGCGGCCAAACCGTCATATTTGAGTACGGTCGGGTATGTGTTGCGCGAACGTACGTACTGAATAGCCTCTTCGTAATCCGCAAAAGTGCGATAAGCGGCAGTCGGCACGTTGTAGCGAACCATCAGTTCTTTGGCAAACTCCTTGCTCGACTCAATCTGTGTAGCGGCCTTGGTGTGTCCGAACACAGGTATGCCGGCTGCGCGGAAAGCATCTGCCACGCCCGCTGCCAAAGCGGCCTCCGGACCAACCACACACAGATCTATCTTCTGCTCACGTGCGAACGAAAGCAGTTTCTCCACTTCCGTGTCACCTATGGCTACGCATTCGGCCAATTGAGCGATACCCGCATTGCCCGGAGCGCAATAGATATGCTCCACTTGCGAACTGCGGCTCAGTTGATATACGATGGCGTGTTCACGTCCGCCGGATCCTATGACTAAAACTTTTTTCATTAGTGCTTGAAATGACGCATGCCGGTGAAGAGCATGGCTATTTGATGGGCGTTGGCTGCATCGATACTCTCAGCATCGCGCACACTTCCGCCGGGTTGAACAATCGCGCTTATTCCGTATTCGGCAGCACTCTCTACGCTGTCGCCAAACGGGAAGAATCCGTCCGAAGCCATCACCAGTCCGGCTTGCTTGATATCTATACCATCTGCAGCCAGCGATTCCTCGGCTTGCTTCAGCGCTATGCCTGCCGAACCTACGCGGTTCATCTGACCGGCACCTACGCCGTACGTACGGCCGTTCTTCACTACTACGATGGCATTGGACTTGACGTGCTTAACGATGCGCCAGCCAAACTGCATATCGGTCATCTGCTCGTCGGTCGGTTTGGTCTCGGTTACGCACATATCGGCTTTCAGGGTGATGGTTTCCATATCCTGTTGTTGAGCCAGCATACCGCCGTTCACCGATACGTACTGCATCTGTTGCGTAGCAGCCGAAGTCATATCTACCTCCAGCAAACGCAGGTTCTTCTTGGTGGTCAGCACATCCAGTGCCTCTTGCGTAAACTGAGGAGCCATGATGATCTCCAGGAAGATCGGGTGCATCAGTTCGGCCATCTCTTTGGTTACCACGCAGTTGGTTGCCACGATGCCGCCGAAGATGGACACTTTGTCTGCCTCATAGGCTTTGGTCCATGCCTCTACACCGTCTTTGCCGATTGCGGCGCCGCACGGGTTCATGTGCTTGAGTCCTACGCAGAACGGAGTCTGACCGAACTCACGTACGATATTGAGTGCTGCATTCGCGTCCTGTATATTGTTGTACGACAATTCCTTGCCGTGCAGTTGACGAGCCGAAGCGAGCGAATAAGGTACCTGCTCCATCGATGCGTAGAACTTAGCGTCCTGATGAGGATTCTCGCCGTAACGCAGACCTTGCTTGAGATCATATTCCAGGAACAGTTTCTCATTCAGTCCCGCAGCCTTGCGCATATAGGTAGCGATGCACATATCGTACTCTGCCGTGTGCGTATAGGCCTTGGCGCTCAGTTCCAAACGGGTCTCTTTCTTCGTATTGCCCTCTGTCTGAATCTCGCTGAGCACACGCTCGTAGTCGCTCGGGTCGCATACTACGGTCACGTCGTTCCAGTTCTTGGCTGCCGAACGCAACATGGACGGACCGCCTATATCGATTTTCTCTATAGCCTCAGCCATAGTGGTACCTTCTTTGGCAATAGTCTGGCGGAATGGATAGAGATTGACGCATACCAGGTCAATCAGTCCGATACCGTTCTGTTGCAAAGCCTCCATGTGAGAGGGTTCGTCGCGACGGGCAAGCAGTGCACCGTGCACCTTGGGATGAAGAGTCTTGACACGGCCGTCACAGATCTCCGGGAAACCCGTTACCTCACTAATTCCGATGGTGGCTACACCACTCTCTTCCAACAGTTTTTGCGTACCTCCGGTGGCGATGATCTGCCAGTTGGCTGCCTGCAGTCCCTTGACAAATTCTACCAAACCGGTCTTGTCGCTCACACTAACCAATGCTCTTTTTTGTACCATGCTACTTGTTTTATCTTTTTTTTATTTACCTACGATTTGATTGTCACCTGCTTGTACGTGACCGATGATTTGTGCTTTCTCACCCCACTTGCCGAGGATGCGGATGGCTTCGTCTGCCTCTTTGGCATCCATAGCCAGTACCATACCGATACCCATATTGAAGATGTTGAACATCTCGCGGTGAGGGATCTCGCCTTTGGCTTCCAGGAATCGGAATACCGGCAGGATTTCCCAACTGCCCTCTTCGATATAGAATCCTTGTCCCGGTTGGAAGATACGGGGTATATTCTCATCAAAACCGCCACCTGTTATATGTGCCACGCCGTGTACATCCAGTTGGCGGATTACGTCCAATACAGCCTTCACGTAGATCTTGGTCGGAGTCAGCAGCACCTCGCCCAGTTTCTTGTTGGCGTCCAGTTCCGGATAAACGGTCTGCAGGTCCAGTTTGGCATCGCTCACGATCTTGCGTACCAGCGAGTATCCGTTGGAGTGAACACCCGACGAACTGATACCTACCAATACGTCACCCACCTTCACTTTGGTGCCGTCAATCAGTTTCGATTTTTCAACCACACCGGTCGTGTAGCCTGCTATATCGTATTCGCCGTTCTCGTACATACCCGGCATCTCGGCTGTCTCGCCGCCCACCAGTGCACAACCGGCCTGACGGCAACCTTCTGCCACGCCGCTTACGATAGCCTCTATCTGAGCGGGTATATTGTGACCCGTAGCAACGTAATCCAGGAAAATCAACGGCTCAGCGCCCTGTGCCAACACATCGTTCACGCACATGGCCACCGCATCGATACCGATGGTGTCGTGCTTGTCCATTGCAAACGCAATCTTCAGTTTGGTACCAACGCCGTCGGTACCGCTTACCAGGATCGGTTCTTTCACACCGAGCGATGACAAGTCAAACATTCCGCCAAACGAACCGATAGATCCCATCGAACCCGAACGCTGGGTAGAACGCACATGCGACTTGATTCTGCTTACTACTTCATATCCGGCTTCCAAATTCACGCCGGCAGCTTCATAATGTTGAGCCATGATTTATTGTTTAGTTGTATTTTTTTAATGCTTAAAATAGTTCACTGCATTCTCAAACAGTGGTTGATTCTTGTTTCCGGCTATGTTGGTGAATACGCCTTCTTCCCAACGCTCCGAGTGTCCCATCTTACCCAGTATCTGTCCGTTCGGCGAGAGGATACCCTCTATGGCGTAACTCGATCCGTTCGGGTTGTACGGCGACTCCATCGTTGCCTGGCCTGTACGCGGATCGGCGTAGCGGAATGCCACCTGTCCGTTCTCAAACAACTGACGGGCCAGTTCCTCGCTTACCACAAACTTACCTTCGCCGTGGCTCACTGCTATGCTGTGCAGATCGCCTACCGACATACCTTTCAGCCATGGGCTGTTGGTCGAAGCTACGGTGGTCGTTACCATCTGCGATACGTGGCGGTTGATATCGTTGCGGAACAAGGTCGGACTTGCCGGTGTCAACTGACCCAACTTGCCGTATGGCAGCAGGCCGGACTTAACCAATGCCTGGAATCCGTTGCATATACCCAGTATCAGTCCGCCGCGATCCAGCAGTGCCTGAATAGCCTGACTCACTTTCTGCTGGTTGATCACCGATACGATGAACTTAGCCGATCCGTCCGGTTCATCACCCAGCGAGAATCCGCCGGCCAGCATCAGTATCTGTGCGCGGTTGATATGTTCTACCATCTCGTTGATCGAGTCTATTACGTCTTGGTAGGTCAGATTGCGGAATATACTTACTTCCACCTCTGCACCGGCTTTGCGCCATGCTTTCGCACTGTCGTAGTCGCAGTTGGTACCCGGGAACACCGGTATATATACCAATGGAGCTTTGCCGTTCAGGTTCTGCGGTGTCGGATTGGCGTGAGCAGCCGAATTGATATTCACGTTCTTCGGCAGCAGATCTTGGTTCTGCGCCTTCATCGTAGAGGCATATACTTTGTTGAACGGAGCGGTGCATGCCTCGTAGAGCATGTCGCGGCTAACCGATTCGCCGTTGATGAGCAGACTCTTGCTGTTCGTTACGCGGCCGAGTTCGATGGCTCCCTGTATATCCAGCGGTTGAGTTGCCTCTACCACGATGCTTCCGTATTGATAGTCATAGAGCAAGTGTTCGTCTATGCGCACATCCACGCCCTTCTCATTACCGAACGACATCTTAGCCAGTGCCTCGCCTACGCCGCCAAAGCCCAATGCGTAAGCGGAAACGATCTTGCCGGCATGTATAGCCTGGGTTGTCTCCGACCATAGTTGCTTGAGTTGCTCTACATTAGGCATGTAGTTGTCCAGCGGTTGGTGCGGCAACAGATACAACAGGTGTCCTTCCTGCTTCAGGTCGGTGCTGATCACCTGATCGGCTTTTACCGTAGTGATACCGAAGGCGATGAGCGTCGGCGGAACGGATATATGTTCAAACGTACCAGACATCGAGTCTTTTCCTCCGATGGACGGCAACCCTAACTCTATCTGCATCTTCAGTGCTCCCAGCAATGCGCTCAGCGGTTTGCCCCAACTGTGGCTGTCCTTGGTCATGCGCTCGAAGTACTCCTGATAGCTGAAACGCATATGACTGTAGTCTGCGCCGGCAGCCACTACCTTGCTGCATGCCTCCACTACGGCATAGGCTGCGCCGTGATACGGGCTCCACTCTGCTATGAACGGATTGTATCCGAATGCCATGATCGAAGCCGTATTCGTGTATCCGTCAGTCGGCAGTTTCTGTACGCTCACTTGCGTTTCGCTGCGTTGCATGCTTCCGCCGAACGGCATCAGCACGGTCGAACGGCCGATGGTGGCGTCAAACTCTTCTATCAGTCCCTTCTGACTGGTCACGTTGGCCGAACGCAGTACGTTGGCCATGCGCTCGGTCAGTGAGAATCCGTCTATGCGTTGGTGGAACGGATCGCGGTTCTCCACCGGCTGAATGGTGGCCTGAGCATAGTGCTTAGCGCCGGCCGAATCAATGAAGGCACGACTCAGGTCCGCAATCAGTTGATCCTTGTAGAACTGACGCATACGACCGCTGTCAGTCACGTCTGCCACATGAGTTACTTCTATATTGTCCAGATGGCAATAGTGCTCAAAGGCTGCTTGGTCCTTTTTCTCCACTACCACTGCCATACGTTCTTGCGATTCCGAGATAGCCAACTCCGTCGGGTTCAAACCGGAGTACTTGGTCGGTACGCGATCCAGATAGATATCCAGTCCGTCGGCCAACTCACCGATGGCTACACTGACACCTCCGGCACCGAAGTCATTCGATTTCTTAATCAGTTTGGTTACCTCTTTGCGGCGGAACAGGCGCTGTATTTTTCTTTCCTCCGGTGCATTACCTTTCTGCACCTCGCTGCCGCACGATTCCAACGATGCCTCCGTATGTTCCTTGCTCGAACCGGTTGCACCGCCTATACCGTCACGTCCGGTACGTCCGCCCAACAGCAGAATCACATCGCCCGGAGCGGGACTCTCGCGACGCACTGCGTCTGCCATCACTGCACCTACTACGGCGCCCACCTCCAATCGCTTGGCTACATACGACGGGTGATAGATCTCACGCACATGCGTCGTTGCCAATCCGATCTGGTTGCCGTAACTCGAGTAACCGGCTGCTGCCTTGCGCGAGATGATCTGTTGCGGCAATTTGCCCGGCAGCGTCTTGCTCACGGGAGCATAGATATCGCCTGCACCGGTCACACGCATAGCCTGATAAACATACGCACGTCCGGACAGCGGGTCACGTATCGCACCGCCCAAACAGGTGCTGGCGCCGCCGAACGGCTCTATCTCTGTCGGGTGGTTGTGGGTCTCGTTCTTGAATTGCAGCAACCATTTCTCTGTCTTGCCGTCCACATCCACGTCGATGAATACGGAGCAAGCGTTGTTCTCTTCGCTCACCTCCATATCGTCCAGCAGTCCTTTCTTCTTCAGGTAGCGCGCACCTATCGTAGCCAACTCCATCAGGCACAACGGTTTCTTTTCGCGACCGAGTTCCATGCGGATATGGTGGAAATTCTTCAGTTGGTTCTCTATGTCTTCTTTGATGAACGAGTCTTCTACCTCTATATCCTCCAGTATGGTGGTGAAGGTGGTGTGACGGCAGTGGTCCGACCAATACGTATCCAGGATGCGCAGCTCGGTCTCTGTCGGGTCACGCTTCTCGCTCTGGAAATAATTCACCACGCACTCCAAGTCATCGGCGTTCATGGCCAATCCCCATTTCTTGCAGAAGTCTGCGTACTGCTCCTTCGGCATAGCGGTGAATCCCGCCAACGATGCCAACGGCTTCACTTCGGCCGTCATATGGCTGTCCAGTATGCTCAGGTCCTTCTCGCGTGCCTCTACGGCATTGATGTAGTAGTGACGGATGCGGGCCAACTCGTCGTCCGTCAGACTGTCCTCAAAGATCAGCAGGCGGCTCGAACGGATATCTATCTCCGCATTCGGGTCAATCAGGTGCACGCAGTCCACTGCGGACGATGCACGCTGGTCAAACTGACCGGGGATAAACTCCACAGCCAGGTATTTCTTGCCTTCCAGCGAGAGCGAATCCATCACATTATCGGTCACGGTCTCGCCGAAGACGCTGTATTTGCTTTTCTCCAACAGTTCTTCGCTGAAGCCGAACAAGTCATATACGCACAGATAGCGCATCTTGCGGATGTCCATCTGCAGATTCTCGTTCAACTCGTGTCTGAGGCTCTCGGCCTCTACGCGAAATCCTTCTTTCTTCTCTACAAAAAGCCTATAGTTCATATCAGATAACAGTTGCTAATACCTTTTCTGTTTGTTGACTGCGGAAGTCTATATATTGTTGACGTAGGGATGCGTCCTGCAGTGCCAGTATGCTGACTGCCAATAGGGCTGCATTCTTGGCGCCATCGATGGCTACGGTTGCTACGGGTATGCCGCTCGGCATCTGCACCATGGACAGCAGGCTGTCCAATCCGTCCAGTGTCTTCGAGCGAACCGGTACGCCGATCACAGGCAATTGGGTCAAACCGGCTATCACGCCTGCCAGGTGAGCAGCTCCACCCGCACCGGCTATGATGATGCTCAGTCCGCGCTCTTCGGCCGACTCTGCCCACTCCATCAACGCATGAGGCGCACGGTGAGCGGAGATAACGCGCTTGTCTACTTCGATTCCAAATGATTCGAGGGTATCAATGGCAGCCTGCATCACGGGCAGATCGCTCGCCGAACCCATAATAACTCCTACTTTCTTAGCCGCATGGGCACGATTAACTTCGTTGTTCATATTTATTCCCATTCGATTGTTGAGGGCGGTTTGGACGAGATATCGTAGCATACTCGGTTCACACCCTTCACTTTGTTAATAATCTCATTACTGATTTTGGCGAGCACCTCATAAGGTATATGTGCCCAGTCGGCTGTCATGGCGTCGCTCGAAGTGACGGCACGCAGTGCAATCGGGTTCTCATAGGTGCGCTCGTCACCCATTACGCCCACCGATCTCACTTCGCTCAATAGGATCGCTCCGGCTTGCCATATCTGGTCGTACAATCCTGCCTCACGCAGATTATTGATATAGATAGCGTCTGCCTCTTGCAGTATCTGTATCTTCTCTCTGGTTATGTCGCCCAAGATGCGTACGGCCAAACCCGGTCCCGGGAACGGATGACGGGTAATCAGATGTTCCGGCATTCCCAAGCTGCGACCTACGCGGCGCACTTCGTCTTTGAACAACCAGCGAATCGGCTCGCACAGTTGCAAATGCATATCTTTAGGCAGACCGCCTACGTTGTGGTGGCTCTTGATCACCTTGCCGGTTATATTCAGACTCTCGATACGGTCCGGATAGATCGTACCTTGAGCCAGCCATTTGGCGTCGGTTATCTTCTGTGCCTCGGCGTTGAATACCTCCACAAAATCGCGGCCGATGATCTTACGTTTCTGTTCCGGCTCTTTCACGCCCGCCAGATCGCTTAGGAATTTCTCGCTCGCGTCCACACCTATCACGTTCAGTCCCAGGCACTCGTAGTCGCGCATCACGTCGTGGAATTCGTTCTTGCGCAGCATACCGTGGTCCACGAATATGCAGGTCAATTGGTCACCTATGGCGCGATGGAGCAGCACTGCCACTACCGACGAATCCACGCCTCCGGACAAACCGAGAATCACGCGGTCTTTGCCTATCTGCTGACGCAACTCCTGTACGGTTGTCTCTACGAATGCCTCGGCACTCCATTCCTGACGCGAACCGCATATATCTACCACGAAGTTCTTCAGCAACAATGTACCTTGCAGCGAGTGGAACACCTCCGGATGGAATTGTGTTCCGAACACAGGTTGCTTCTCCGGGATGTAGTATGCCGCGTTCTCCACCGTCTCGGTCGAAGCGGCTATGCGTGCGCCTTCCGGCAACTTGGTGATGCTGTCGCCGTGCGACATCCATACCTGCGAGTGGTCGTCAAATCCTTTGAACAACGGGCACTCGCGGTCTATGTACTGCAGGTTCTGACGGCCGTACTCACGTGTTCCGGCACTCTCTACCTTGCCGCCGTAGGTGTAACTGATCAGTTGCGCACCGTAGCATATACCCAGTATCGGCAGACGGCCGCGTATATGGTTCAGGTCGATGTGGAACGCATCCTCCTGATATACACTCAACGGCGAACCGCTCAAGATAACGCCTATCACGTCCTTGTCATCTTCCGGATACTTGTTGTAGGGCAGTATCTCGCAGAAGGTGTTCAGTTCGCGTACACGGCGACCGATCAACTGAGTGGTTTGACTACCGAAGTCTAATATGATGATTTTCTGCATACCTGTGTATGATTATTTCTGTGAGTAGTTAGGAGCCTCAGATGTGATGGTTATGTCGTGCGGATGGCTCTCAAACATACCCGCCGAAGTGATACGGACGAACTTGGCCTTACGCAGTTCCTCCAGATTGTGCGCACCTACGTATCCCATACCCGAACGCAAACCGCCGAGCAGCTGATAGATGGTCTCGCATACGCTGCCCTTGTACGGCACACGTCCTACTATTCCTTCCGGCACCAGTTTGGATACATTCTGTTCGCCGCCTTGGAAATAGCGGTCTGCACTGCCGGCCTTCATCGCCTCTATACTACCCATACCGCGGTACGATTTGAATTTACGTCCGTTGAAGATGATGGTGTCGCCCGGAGCCTCGTCCGTACCGGCAAACATCGAACCGCACATCACGCAGTTACCGCCTGCTGCCAATGCCTTCACCACATCACCCGAATAGCGCAATCCGCCGTCGGCAATCAATGGCACACCCGAACCCTTGATGGCTTCTGCCACCTCAAAGATAGCCGTCAACTGCGGCACACCTACACCCGCAATGATACGCGTCGTGCATATACTGCCCGGACCGATACCTACCTTCACGCCGTCTGCTCCGTTTTCTACCAGATACTTAGCAGCCTCGGCGGTAGCAATATTGCCTACCACTACATCCAGGTTCGGATACTTGGCTTTAATCGTGCGCAGCGCATTCACAATGTTGCGGCTGTGTCCGTGTGCCGAATCCAATACCACTGCGTCCACATGCTCCTTCACCAGCGCATCTACGCGGTCCATGAAGTCTGCGGTTATACCTACTCCGGCTGCGCAACGCAGA
>JAEEHO010000334.1 GCA_016280845.1 Paludibacteraceae bacterium
GAGTTGTGGAAGAAACCATGATTACGAATGTTTCAATCGAGTTTACTCTCGAAGTTGACTCGAGAACGGTTCGAGAACGGCTCGAGATTGTCTCGTAAAAGCAGGCTACAAAATACAAGACCTTAATAAATGCCGACCCAGTACTTCCACGAATAGTGGCGCATTTGGGTTGTGTCTATATTCAACTCTTGCAGTCGCTTACAGAAAGACGCATATTGCCCGTATTCTTCTGTAATCCACGTATCTCCATTCTTTTTATTCCAAGGAATTTTCTTTCCGGAGTTACACAAGAGAAACGTATCCGCTTCTAATTGCTCGATAATATAATACACATCAGAATGTTCTCCTTCTGCTTGCGCTACAATGTATTTGTCATCCCAGAAAACTTGCTTAACATCCCCTACAAGTTCTGTTCCTCCGAATCTATCGCCCTCATAATGACACAGTGAGACTCGATCATTTACATCAAACAAGATATAGTCAATGCCTGAAAGTTTTTTCGATCCCTCGAACGTTGAAAATAGGAGAAGAATGACAAAAAATACTCCAAAAACTATTAGTATTTTAGATTTTATCTTCATAGTAATATTTATTTTGTTGATTGCCAAGTACCGCTTATCGCGCTATTATTTCTCCCCAATGATGTTTGCAAAAACGCAATTAGCAGAGCATCTGCCTTTTAGACATGGGGGGGAGGGCAAATTGGAATATTAAAATATTTATTTTGTTAATCACCGAGTGCAAAATTACAACAAAAATTGCATATAAGCAAATAATTTTAGGAAAAATATATACATTCTTAACAATTAAGATATTTTTCATAAAAATTGATATCTTTGGGGCTTAAGTTATTTTTTACATGAGAAAAGTGGGAAAGTTGAGAATTCTCACTTTTCTTACTTTTCTCATGCAAAATTTTTCTCTTCGTTCCGTTCGCGGGTCTTTAGCCCCGCGTCATCTAGATTTTCTGGAATATCAAGAATAGCGTAGCGGTCTAGATCAAGTCATTATAAAAATTTGCACTGGCATAATTGGCATACTTGGCATTTTCCTCTCAAAGTGTCAGATATTCATCATTTAACGTCTCGCGAGCGAGACCATCTTAACTCTTTAACGTTTGCAAAGCAAACCATTTTAACAAGAAAAATCCCGCAGATACTTGCGTATATGCAAAAAATGTAGTATCTTTGCAGCCGTATTTATAATAAGGTAATAGGATCAAGTATGACTGTTCAAGAGGCAATAAAAAGCCGTCATAGCGTGCGGCAGTATTCCGACAAACCCATCGAGGCTGAGAAATTAGCGCAGATAAGTGCGCTGATAGACGAGTGCAACCGCGAGGGCGGGTTGCATATTCAGTTGGTAACCAACGAACCGAAAGCATTTACGCAAGGAAAAGCCAGATACGGTAAGTTTAGCGGTGTAAACAATTACATCGCTATGATTTGTAAGAAAGGCGACGATACTACGCTGGGTTATTACGGCGAGAAGATTGTGTTGCTGGCGCAGACGCTTGGGCTCAATACATGCTGGGTCGGCATGACATTCAGCAAGCAGCCTGATCGGTACGAAGTGCGTAAAGGCGAGGAACTGCAGGCCCTGTTGGCTTTGGGCTACGGCGCAACGCAAGGTGTGCAGCATCCGTGGAAAAAGAGTGTCGCGGATGTGACCAAGGATGCCCGAACGACCACTAGTGGTCTTTTCCCGGAATGGTTCATGCGTGGCATTGAGGCGGCAATGTTGGCTCCTACGGCTCTCAATCAGCAGAAATTTGTATTTGTGTTGCATGACGACAACAAGGTGGAAGCCAAGGCGCGTTTCGTGCTGCTGAATGGCTATGCTCCGATAGATTTGGGTATCGTCAAGTGCCATTTTGAGATAGGTGCAGGCAAGGAGAATTTCGAATGGGCTTGATTCACGCTCCCATATTTGCCGTTAACCGTCATCGCATCAATATCGACGGCAAGGGCGTTGTGTCGCTTGTGTGCTTTGGCGGTTGTCCGCTTTCGTGCCGGTATTGCATCAACAAGGACCTTTGTTTCGACCGAAGCAAATGGCACGATTACACACCCGAACAGTTGTATGACGAGTTACGTGTGGACAATCTCTATTTTCTGGCGACATGCGGAGGCGTGACGTTCGGCGGAGGCGAACCGCTGTTGCAACCCGATTTTATTGTCCGGTTTCGGGAGATATGCGGAGGCGAGTGGAAAATCAATCTCGAGACTTCGCTCAACGTACCGACGGAGAAAATAACGCCGCTGCTGGACATAGCGGACAACTGGATAGTGGATATCAAGGATATGAATCCCGCTATCTACAAGGCTTACACGGGCGTGGATAATAGCAAGGTAATCAAGCACCTGCAACTGTTGGCCGACAACGGCAAAGCGCCAGCGACCAGGGTGAGAGTTCCGCTGATAAAGGATTACAATACGGACTTGGACAGGCAGGCAAGCATTGCGCAGTTGCAGGCTATGGGCTTTGCCGATTTCGATCAGTTCGATTACGCGATTAAGTAAATAAACATCTAAAACAACAATAGTTATGGATAACAACGGAAAAGAGTTGTGCCGCCATCTGAAAGCGGTTCGTCGCGAGATTGCCGAGCAGAACGGCATCGAGTTGCACCAAGAGGAATGTACACACGAGGGACCGTGCATGGGCACTTGTCCGCGTTGCGAGCAAGAGGTGAAGTTCCTCGAGAACAAACTGAGTGAGCGCAAACGTCTGGGCAAGGCGGTTGCTATCGTCGGTATCGCCGCATCGACGGTTGTCAGCAGCGTGGCAGTTACGTCATGTATCAATACTGGTTTACCATACTATGCTGGTGAAGCAATAGTTGAAGAAGACACAACGTATCATCCTCACGACACAGTACCCGATTCCGGCAGTATTGCAATCATCGATGATGCCGAACAGGGCAACGATTGATGCGCATTTACAATCTTGGGAATAGGGTGGTTAACTGCTATCTGGTCAGCATGGATGGCGGTTTTGTGCTTGTGGATACGGGCTATGCGGAGAACTACCGTGTTTTTCGCAAACGTCTGCAGCAGTGCGGCGTGTCGCCCGAAGAGATCAAGTATATTTTTCTTACGCACGCGCACGATGACCATGCCGGTTTTCTTAACCAAGTGCTGGCTATCACTTCCGCGCAGGTTATCCTTCATCCTGAGGCGATAGAACGGCTGCAGGCCGGGCAGAACTCGTTCGAAGGTGGTTGTTCCGGCCGTTTGGCGTGGCTCTTCTGCCGTATTCTTGCCTTGTGCGGCAAGGGCGAGCACCGATTCCCGCTGATTAAGAAAGAGTATCTCAACAGGCTGATAACCACCGATTCGGAGATGTTCCGCAAACTGGCTTTGCCCATCGAGGTGATAGAAACGCCCGGTCATACTGCCGACCATATTGCTATGCTGCGGGATGGTATTCTGTTCTGCGGCGATGCCGCGATGAACGGTTTTCCGAGTACCCGGCGCGTGATCATATGGATAGAGAACGTAGAGCAATACCGCCGCTCGTGGGCGAAGATGATAGATGCAAACGCCACCGTCATCTATCCTGCGCATGGCAAACCGTTCTCGCCGAACGACCTGAAGAAGTATCAACCCGACTTGGATCGTATCCAATTGTATCCGATAGTATGATGATAGAAACCGAACGATTGATATTGCGTCCGTGGCAGGAAGAAGATGCTGAGGCTCTGTTCCGCTGTGCGAGTGATCCGGAAGTAGGACCGCGCGCCGGTTGGCCGCCGCATCAGTCGATGGAGGATAGCCGCGAAACGATTCGCACAATCTTTCACAACGACCATACATGGGCTATGTTGCTGAAGGAGACAAACGAGATTGTCGGTTGCATGGGCTATTATGTGCACGGCGAGAGTAATATCCCTATCGGCGCGAACGATGTCGAATTGGGTTATTGGGTGGCGCGGCCGCATTGGAATCAAGGTATATGTACCGAGGCACTGAGCAGAATGATAGATTATTGCTTTCGTGAGAAGGGTTTTCTGACGCTCTGGTGCGATTGCTTTGTGGACAATCCCGCTTCGGGCCGTGTGATGGAGAAATGTGGCTTTTGCGACACCGGCGAGATCAACTATTGCAGCCATCTGTATCATGCTGCCGACCGACCCGTCAAAATAATGAAACTGGAAAAAAGATGAACAAAGAAAAACTCAAACAGATCTTCTCTCTGGAGAACCTGTCCGCCAATCTGCAACGGTCGTTGCAGCGTTTCCCCGTGGCACTCATCATGCTCACGGCATTAACTGCTTTTTGTTCGTATTTGGTTTATACGGAAGATTTACCGGAATATGGTTTTGTTCTCCTGTTTTACCTTACGGTGGGAATGGTTCTTGACTTTACCATTTCCATTTGGGGCGATGAGCAACAGAACAAAAAGCGTTACTATATTGTCAAATGTGCCCTGCTGACCATTTGGACCGCCTATTGCATATGGCTTTATTACAATCAAAGCGAACTCATGGGAGGTGAGAATATTCCTTTCTTGCTGGTCAATTGCGCATGGATAACGGCGCTCGTGCTGTGCATTCCGTTTGTGTCCTTTTGGCGCGAGAAGAACGATGTGCAAGGTTGGCATTTCTCTGTCTCGCTTTGCAAGGCACTTCTGATTAGTGCTATTATAACGGGAGTGATGGAGGCCGGCATCAATATTCTGATCTTTGGCACGGCTGCGTTGTTTGATTTCGAGCCGAACGACAAGGCGACCATCGTTACCAATATCGTTTGCAGCCTGTTGCTCTCGGGCCTGTTGTTCTTCAATTTGGTTCCTGCCGGCGAACGCAAACACGACTCATCCACCGACATGCCGCGATTCTTGATCAACGTGGTCAAATGGCTCTTGCTGCCTTTGCTGGCGTGCTATATGCTGGTGCTCTATGTTTACGGCGGCACTATCATCCTCAAATGGGAACTGCCTAAGGGCATGATATCGTGGCTGGTATCTGCTGTCATGGCCGGTTATATCTTGGCTTATACCACTCTCTATCCGCAGTTGCTGGACGCCAAATCATGGCTGACCAAACTCTTCACGCGTTGGGTTCCCGCACTCATCTTGCCGCTGTTGCTACTGATGACGGTCGGCATAGTGCGCCGTTTCTCCGACTACGGCCTGACGGCGCCGCGACTCTATCTGGTCACGCTACTCGTCTGGTATTATGCTGTTTGTATCCTCATCATCGCTCTGCCGCGCAAACGTCTGCACTGGATCTTCCTCTCGGTGGCTGCGCTTTTCCTGCTCTCGTCCGGACATCCGATGAACTACTATCGCATTAGCGAGAAAGTGATAAAGAGCAAAGTGGAAAAAATGCTGGCTGTCGGAACGGACCAACTGACCGACGAACAGATGGCCGACCTGCGCGAACAGATGCGTTACCTGCGCCAAACATATGGCAAGGAATCTGTCGAAGCATACCATCCCGATAGTATCTTGGGTGAGGATTACTACTATACCGATTATTACGATAAAAAAGAAGACTTGGATTCTACGTGGAATATCAGTTACCGCTATTGGAAAACAATGAAGTGTCCGCAGGGGCAGTTCGAGACGTTCAAGGAAGAAGACAGATATATCCATCAGGCTGCCGATGTGACAAACGGTGTGCTCAGTGTACCGATGGTTGTCGGCAATGACTCAAAGCGGGAAATTTTCCTTCTCGACACGGCTGCGGTCAGACGGGCGAAGAATAATGCCACCCAGTTGTTTATTCCTACCAAGAGCGGCAAGTATGTTCTGGTGCCGTCTAAAATCGAAATCGAACCCGAACCGAATGATAGTATCTATCTGCGAATCGACGGCTATCTTTTTGGTAAATAAATGATTATGATAGTTATTTTTGATCTTGATGGCACCTTGCTCAATACGATAGACGATTTGGGCTATGCCTGCAACTATGCTTTGGAACATGCCGGTTGGCCGACTCATCCTATCGAGGCCTATCCGGCTAAGGTGGGTAACGGCATCAATAATCTTATCCGCCGCGCTTTGCCCGAAGCCGACCGCACGGAGGAGAATATACAGCGCGTGCGCACGCATTTCGTTCCTTATTACAACGAGCACAACTGCGATTACACGCGCCCGTACGACGGTATTCCCGAGTTGCTCAAGACGCTGAAGGAACAAGGTTACCGACTGGCCGTGGCCAGCAATAAGTACCAGGCTGCAACCGAGAAGATTGTCAATCGTTTCTTCCCGGGCGTTTTTGATGTCATCCTCGGTGAACGCGAAGGTATCGAGCGCAAACCCAATCCGCAGATTGTCTTTGATATAATCGACCGTCTCACGGGCGAAACCGATTGCCAGTTACTCTATATCGGCGACAGTCTGGTGGATATGGAGACTGCGCGCAATGCCCGTGTGCCGTTCGTGGCATGTTCTTGGGGCTTTGTCCCGCGTGACCAACTCTCCGCCGCCGGCGCCGAACATATCGTCAACCATCCTAACGAAATCCTGCAATACTGCAAATGAACTACGAAATAATATGCAAATCTTTTACAGCATAAATGAGAATTATCAAAGCCTCAAATTGCGTGCGAAAGAGCACGAATTGCCGCTTGAAGCTATGATTCAATGGTTTGACGAGGAGAATATGCCATCTTTTCAGCAGCCTTTTGTTATAGATCATGGTAAGCGTGTGAAAGATGTCTTGGCGTATTATGAATGTAATTTGCCATTCTTCTCTGAAAAGTTTAGAGATGTTCTTGCCGATTTTGTTGAGGATATAGACCAATATCTCTTGCCGGTATGTATAGAGGGAGTTGACGGGCAGTATTATGTTTTTCATGATTTACCGGTTGTCGGAGAAATGGTAAATAGAAATTTACACTTTAATGAGAAAGAGGAAGTTACTTGCTTTGCGCCTTATTCAAAGCAGATGCATCTCTTTACGATAAAGGATTCTCGGTATATACTAATTAGTCCGGAATTAAAAGATGCCATTGTTAAAGCCAAAATATCAAATCTTCGTTTTGACATCTGCTATGGTGCAGACGATTATAATGAGTATTTAGAGAATAAGACCTTTTTGCAAGATGAAAAAAAAAGAATCATAATTGAACATGGCTGTTACTATCATGTGTTTCGTAGTGCCACAATGGATGATATCCCTCTAATAAATCAAATAGCGGCAGAGTCTAAAGTGGATATACCGGAGAAGAATAGTCGATTGTGGCATATACGCATGGATGAGCAAAGTATCAAAGAAAGCATTGCACGTGGTGAAGTTTATATTAAGGAAACGAA
>JAEEHO010000335.1 GCA_016280845.1 Paludibacteraceae bacterium
ATTGAAAACGGCCAAGTTATCATCATCCGCGGAAACAACAAGTACACCATCTTAGGACAAAAGATACAATAATGAAGAATATTGCATTTATTATCAATCCTATTTCGGGCAGTCGTGAGACCCAGAACGCCAAGAAGCGTCTGCCTAAGTTAATCATGCAGACATTGGACGCCGAACAATGGTTGCCCAATATCACCTTCACCGAATATGCCGGTCATGCAACCGAACTGGCACACCAATTTGCCCGCATGGGCTTTGACGCCGTTGTAGCAGTGGGCGGCGATGGCACGGTTAATGAGGTGGCCCAAGGTGTACGCGGCACACAGACAGCACTAGGAATCATCCCGATGGGTAGCGGCAACGGGTTTGCCCGCCATCTGAACATACCGGTCAAGCCTAACAAGGCGTTGGAAATGCTCAACCATAGCGAACCGATCAGCGTCGATTACGGTCTGGCCAACGGACGTATGTTCGTCAGCACCTGCGGCACCGGGTTTGATGCCGTTGTGGCTGACCAGTTCGCCGGCAGCAACAAACGCGGTTTTGCCACCTACCTGCAGAACACGATACGCGAAGCCTTCAACTACACACCGCAGACCTACCACTTGGTGGGTGACGGACTGGATGTGACGCACAAGGCATTCCTCATCACGTTCGCTAACGCCAACCAGTGGGGTTACGAAGCTTTGATAGCGCCTAAGGCTAGCGTGCAGGACGGCAAGATGGATATTATGCTTATGTCCAGCCACGCCATACTGGGTAGTGCCAGTTTGGCTCTGCGTCTGTTTGCAGGCAGCATAGATGACAGCCACTTCATGGATACGCTGCGCGCCAAAGAGATAACGCTTGAGCGCGAAGAAGCAGCGCCATTCCACATTGACGGCGACCCCGTGGAGATGGAGAAAGACATTCATATCCAAATCGTCCCGGACGGTATGCGCGTACTGGTAGAAAAGAGGTTTTAATCGAATTGTTCCACAATCGGGGTCTTATTGGGGTTTCATCGAGGGCAAATCGAAGGCAAATCGAAGGCAAATCGAAGGCAATTTCCGTGGAACAATCACTTATCAATTCGTAATTCATAATTCGTAATTCACAATGATACTAAAGATCATCAACAAGAGCAACAACGCGCTGCCAAAATACGAGAGCGAACAGGCAGCCGGTATGGATATACGCTGCAATATCAGCGAACCGATTACGCTACAACCGATGGAACGCCGATTGATACCTACGGGTTTGTTCATCGAACTGCCCGCTGGATACGAGGCACAGATTCGCCCGCGCAGCGGCCTGGCACTCAAGCGCGGACTGACCGTACTGAACACACCGGGCACTATTGACGCTGATTACCGCGGCGAGGTGGGAGTCATACTGATCAACCTGAGCGGTGAGGCACAGACTATCGAACCGGGCGAGCGAATCTGCCAGATGGTTATCGCCCGCCACGAGACACCCGATGTAGTCGAAGTACAAGAACTGAGCGAGACCGAACGCGGCGCAGGCGGATTCGGCCACTCAGGAAGAAAATAAGAAGAATGAAGAAAGTACTTGTCATATTATTGGTGCTAATGGCCAATAGCCTATGGCTAACGGCTAAAGAGCAGAAGAAGGATTTGTCCCTTACCGTAGAGCAGCAACAGCAGTTCGCCTACTATTGGTATGCGGCTAAGCAGGCTATTGAGCAAGAGAAATACGCTGATGCGTTGGTGCTGCTCACTTTCTGCGAACAGATCAACCCTAACGACGGCAAAACGTTGGATTTCCTCGGCTCGATGTACGATGCACTCAACAACACCGGTCTCGCCAAGGATTACTACCGCCGTGCCTACGAGTGCGACCCGCGCGACCAATGGTTTCACTACAGCGAAGTGCTACTCAAGGAAGGCGGAAACGCTAATCTGAAGGAAGCACTACGTATCATGGAACAAGCTCTGCAACTCAACCCTACTGACGAAAAACTGCTGGACCGTCTGCGCATGTGCTACGGACAAGCAGAGCAGTGGAAGAAAGTGCTGGCTATCCAGGACCGCATAGATGCCCTCAACGGCTACGATGCCTATAGTGCTGTCAACCGCGCCAATGCATGGAATCAAATGGGCAAACCCAAGAAAGCACTGGAGGCTATAGACAAGTATCTCGAACTCGAACCGACAAATATTCGATTCATGCTCTTCCGCGTCGATCTGATGGAACGATGCAGATTCAAGAAGTCGGAACTGTTCGCCTACTACGAGAAAATATTGGCGCTCAACCCGGGCAATCTGGCTATACTGAACAACTACGCCTATTATCTGGCGGAGCACGGCGGCGATCTACAGAAGGCTGAACGCATGAGCCAGATCACTATCCGCGAAGAACCCACCAACCCAGTCTATCTGGACACCTACGGATGGATCCTGCACCTGAAGGGAATGGACGATTTGGCGCTGTTCTATCTAAACAAAGCGATGGACTACGCGCGAGACAGAGATATGAAAATCATCATCAGCCAACATATCGCTGTTATCAAGAGAAACAAATGAGCAATTACAAAAACAATAGCACAATGACCGATACGCTGAAAGAGCAAAGACCGCTCGTTACGCTCGCTAAAAGGATAAAGACCGGAATGATCCAACCTATGGCATTCATGATCTTATTCTTTATTCCGTGTTCTCTACTCATGAACTCGTGCGGAGCCAAGAAAGCGGCAGTCAGCAATCAGCAACCTATGGTCAACGAACCGGAAGTGCCGTCGTGGCACACGTGCCTGATACAGGGTGCTCGCATCATGGTGGAGACCGATGAAGACAAACTCAGCGCAACGGCTAACATGCATATAGTTCGAGACTCGATGCTTGTGATCAGTATCATGCCTATGCTCGGCATCGAGATGCTCCGCATAGAAGCAACGCCGGAACAAGTCATCGGCATTGACAAGATACACGCTCAATACGCCGTGGCCGGCTTCGACGAACTGAGCAACACGCTGTCACCGGCTGTCACATGGACTGTGCTGCAGCAATTATGCTCAGCCGAGCTGCCCAATGGTAGCGAAAGAGCCGTACTGCAATACCGCTACGGCGGAGAGCAACTTCGACTGACCATCGATTACCCCGAGCGACAGACCGATGTGCCCGTGCGCGTATTCAACCTGCGGCTCGACAAATACAAACAGGTTGATGTGAGCAGATGGTTGTAGTACGAGAGAAAGGGTGAAAGGTAAATAACGGAAGATGAAAAGAAGTAACACAACATATAACACAATACAGCTGATACTGACGATCATTGCGGTCCTCAGTCTTCAGCCTTGTGTCTATGCGGCCAACAATGTCAAGGATCTGCGGAAACAGCAGAAGAAACTGCAGCAGGACATCGAGAACACCAACAAGATGCTCAAGCAGACCAAGAAGGACGAGAGCGCCACGCTCAACAAACTGCAACTGATCGGCGAGAACATCAAGACCCAGAAGCAACTCATCCACTCGTTGGACAACGAGATCTATGCGCTCAATAGCGAGATGACGCGCCTGACTACTAAGCGCGATTCGCTGCAAGGAGTACTGGAGAACTGCAAGAAGGAGTACGCTGTGATGGTCAACAAGAGCCATTTTGCACGCGTGCAACAGTCGCCTCTGCTTTTCCTAATCAGCAGTTCCAGCTTCCAACAGTTGGCACGCCGCGCGCGCTACCTGCAGGAGTTTGCTCACTATCGCCAGGAGCAAGTGAAACGTATCGAGAACACCCAGGCGGAGATAGACTTACAGAACAACCTGCTCCAGGAAAACAAAAGCGACAAACAGGCCAAACTGGCAAGCCGCAAACGCGAACATGAGAACCTGCAACGCGACGAACGCAAGCAGCAGACCATGCTGGACCAACTGAAAAGCAAGGAGAAAGACCTGAGCAAGAAACTGCAGCAACAGCAGAAGAAAGCCAAGGAACTGAATAAGAAGATTGACGATGTTGTGCGCAAGCAGGCCGCCACAACCAGCAAGGCAGGCATGACCAAAGAGCAGAAACTGGTGGCCGGAGGCTTTGAGGCCAACAAGGGACGCCTGCCATGGCCTGTCGAGAAAGGTATCATCAGCGGCCATTTCGGCAAGCAACAACACCCTGTCTATTCAACGGTGACCATCGACAACAAGGGTATCTACATTCAGACCACTGCCGGCGCAAAAGCACGTGCGGTGTACAAAGGCGAAGTAACCAGTTGTTTCATGGTGGCTAACACCTATGCCGTTATCATTCAACACGGTAACTTCCGAACCGTCTATTCCAACCTGAGCAAACTGCAGGTAAAACAAGGCGACAAAGTGGAAACAAAACAAGCCATCGGTACTATCTATACCGACCCCGAACAAGACAAAAAAACAGAATTATATTTCCA